>JAEFBC010000225.1 GCA_016292155.1 Saccharofermentans sp.
GAGAGCATAATCCTGATAGCTCTTTACGGTTTCTCTCCAGGCACCCACACCAGGCATCGGCCAGTTATCGATTCTTGCAATAACAGAACCGTAATCGTTTGTCTTCATCTCAGTCGGATGAGTCTTTTCAAGAACAGGCTGGATCATCTGCGCTGCCTTCTGCTCCAATGTAAGAGAAGCACAGATCTCCTCAGGAGTCATCGAAACATACTTTGCGGGAACTGCATTTGCACTCTGCTGGCTTTCCGTGTTTACATCCGAGCAGGCAGAAACTGCAATTACCGACAGGATCAGGATACCGGCGATCAGTCTTTTCATCTTGATAACTCCTTAAATACGATACAGGCCGTCAAAAAAAGACGGCCTGTTTTATTGCTTGTTCAATTGTCAGTCTGACGGGCCGGGATCATTCGAATCGTCGTAATAACCGGCAGGTTCAGAAGCTGGCTTGCTCTCTTCAGGAGCTGCCACTGCGGGCTCGTAAGAAGCGGGAGCCTCAGGCTTTGCTTCAGGAGCTTCATACGCTGTAGTCACATCAGGTGCTGTATCGATTCCGGAGTAATCCTGGGGATATACGGCACTTAAGTCACCATCAGCTAAATAGATCTTCTCGAAATCAGGACCGTCAACAGTGAGCTTCTCCATAAGTCTCTTTGCAAGACCTTCAACTACTGCCTTCTTCTCTATGAGGATCCTCTTTGTCTCTTCGTAGCAGGAATCGATGATGTGCTTGATCTCTTCATCGATAGCGGCTGCTGTCTGGTCAGAATAGCTCTGGACCTGACCCATTGAATAGCCTAAGAATACTTCCTCATTCTCATCGCCGAATACCATGTTGCGGAACTTCTTGGAAAGACCGTAACGCTTGATCATATTCTTGGCAATGTTGTTGCACTGCTGGAGGTCAGATGAAGCTCCTGTGGAAACTTCACCAAGGAAGATCTCTTCTGCGGCACGTCCGCCCAAAGCCATCTTGATGGTATCAAGGAGCATCTTCTCTGTATAGAAATCAGTATCCTCGATCGGCTTATAAGCAGTAAATCCGCCTGCTCTGCCTGCAGGAATGATCGTTACACGGTCGACCTTCTCGAACTCTGATGTAGCACGGAGTACGACAGCGTGGCCTGCTTCGTGGAATGCGGTAAGGCGCTTAACCTTCTCGCTGAGCTTCTTGGAATTCTTCTGGGGACCCATCTGAACTCTGAAAGTAGCATCAGTGATCTCCTGCATTGTGATCTCTTTTTTGTTATGACGTGCTGTCATGAGAGCTGCTTCATTAAGAAGGTTCTCCAAGTCAGCACCTGTAAATCCTACTGTTGAAAGAGCTACCTCGTGGAGATCAACATCCTTTGCGAGAGGCTTCTTTCTTGCGTGGATCTTAAGGATAGCTTCACGCTCATCAGCGTCAGGCATGTTAACCATGATACGTCTGTCGAAACGGCCCGGACGCAGAAGCGCGGGGTCAAGAACGTCTACACGGTTTGTAGCTGCCATAACGATTACGTTGGAGTTAACATCGAAGCCGTCCATCTCAACCAGGATCTGGTTCAGTGTCTGCTCACGCTCATCCTGTCCGCCGCCAAGGCCTGCACCTCTCTTACGGCCGACTGCATCGATCTCATCGATGAATACTACGGAAGGAGCTTACTTCTTGGCATCGGAGAAGAGTGATCTTACACGTGAAGCACCGACACCGACGAGCATCTCGACGAAGTCGGAACCTGAGATATAGAAGAACTTAACGCCTGCCTCACCTGCTACGGCTCTTGCAAGCAATGTCTTACCTGTACCGGGGGCACCATAAAGGAGAACGCCCTTGGGGATCTTAGCTCCGAGCTGCTGATATTTCTTAGGGTTCTTAAGGAAGTCTACGATCTCCTGAAGTTCTTCCTTCTCTTCAACAGAACCTGCAACATCAGAGAACCTGACCTTATCCTTGTTGGGGTCAGACAATCTGGCGCGGTTATTACCGAAGCTGAATACGCTGTTGCCGTCTCTGCTCTGTCTTGTGATGCTCAAGAAGAGAACTACCACAACGATAAGAGATACTGCAAAAAGGACCACATTGACGATCAGTGACCAGTCAAAAGGTTCCTGGTAGTTATAATTCTGGATCTTGCCCTGGTTCTTTGCCTTATCGAGCTTTAACACGAGGTCGTCGACGTACTCATAAGGAACGTCCTGGGTAACCTGCTGATTGATCTTCTGAGAATCTTTGTAGGTTACAACTACCGTCGTTCCCTTGATCTCTACAAGGCTTACCTCGTTGGCCTCATCGTCGATGATCGCCATTACATCAGCCAGGGTAGCCTTTTCCTTCTGTCCGTAATTACCACCAAACACGATAGTCGAGAATGCGATCAATACGACTATCATAATGACATAGAAGAATAATCCTCCGCCTATCGGTTTGATATTCTTTTCGTTCTTTTCAGATGACACTTTCTCTTATTCCTTTCTTACGATCCTAATGTCGTCGAAATCTCTGTATCTGCCGTCAAGGTCCAGACCATATCCGACAATAAATTCATCCGGGACTGTGATCCCGTTATAATCAGGTACCAGGTCGTTGACTCTTCTGCTCGGCTTATCAAATGCAGTGCAGATCTTAAGTGACTTGGGCTGTCTTTTAAGGAGCATCTCCTTAAGCAGGGCAAGAGTCCTTCCGGTATCAACAATGTCTTCGACGATAAGGACATTCATATCCTTGATGTCATAAGACATGTCCTTCTTGATCTTAAGCTCTCCCGTGGAGAACTCTCCGACATAAGATGAGACCTGCATAAAATCAACTATTACAGGCATCTCAAGTCTTCTTACAAGGTCAGCAGTAAAGATAAAAGCTCCGGTAAGGATGCCTACTACGACAAGCGGTTCGTCACCGTAGTCGCGGTTGAGTTCGCTGCTAAGACGCTCAAGCATCTGCTCGATCTCACTATGAGAAACTAACACCTGATCAGTATTGATAGCCATAGTCCTTTACTGCCTTTCTATTGCGATCCTGACAAAAACTTCGGACTTGCCGCTGTTTCTTCTCTCTGCAATACATCTCCCGTAACTTACGGCATTCGTAAAACCTGTGCCGTGTCCGAATCCCGGCAACCAGAGGATCTCCCCGTCCTTTTGGATAAAGAGGATCTGAGATCTGACAGATTCAGGGATCTTAAGGTCAGTAAGCAAGCGGTTAAGCTCTTTGCTGCCCGAAGAACCTGCTCTCCTCATCTTTAAAGGCGTATTGATTCCGCCCGGGTTACCCGCCGTGACCCTGCCTTCTGAGAATACTTCAATAGGGCAAAACCACGAAAAATTATTATACTCCAATTCACAGGCGTTCTCAATTATTCTTGTTTTTAATATATATAAAGAATGAGGTATCTTTGCATGATTTTCGTCCTTATCTTCCGGTTCCGGAATAGTGACCTCAAGATCCAAAGGCCCCTCAGCTACGATAAAGCCCATTTCTTCAGCGATCTTTACGGCCAGAGACTTAACGCCTTCTGCTGTTCCGAACGCGAAAACATCCCCGTGCCTGTATGCTTTCCTGCCAAAAGGCATATCAAGGAAAGCCTCGCCTGAAGGGGCGCCATCAATAAGATCAAAGCAGTCATTCAGATTGCTCTCTTCAAAATCAATAAGGTCTCCGAATGTCTCCTGCCATAAGGATCTCACCGCACGTGACTTCATAGCCCTGTGGAGCTCCCTTATCCCGGGAACTGAAAGCACCGGATAACCGGAGATGAGCCTCCTGTTGGCCGAATATGCCTCCAGCGCCTCCCTGCTGATGTAATCGAGATCATCAGATAAGAGCTTATATGTCCTCGTAAGCGGGACTGAAGGATCGCCATAGGATTCGGATATCTTCGGGAATATATCATTGCGCCAGGTATTGCGCGTGCCCATCGTCGTAAGGTTCGTCTGGTCGACCGCATAGCTTACGCCGAGAGATTCAAGATAATCAGTTAATTCGCACTTCTTAAGGCACAGGAGGGGTCTTATGATCCTGCCTGCAGAAGGCTTGGGATTAACAAGGCCTTCGAGGCCTGAACCTCTGAAAAGGTTCATCATCATGGTCTCTGCGGCATCGTCCTTATGGTGGGCGATTGCTACGCGGACAGTCTTGCCGGATGAATTTTCGAGGGCTTGGGCGTACTGCTCAAAAGCCTCATATCTTAAGACTCTTCCGGCTGTCTCTTCAGAAATATGGTTCTTCCGGGAAAAATCCCTGCAGTCAAAATCAAGGACCTTGAGCTCAACGTCATTATCTTTGCAAAGCTTCTTTACAAGCTCTGCTTCCTCGTCGCAGACAACAGGTCTTAAATGGTGATTGCAGTGAAGCGCGTAGATATCGCAGTCAATGTCAGAACGGTCTTTGAGCCCCTTAAGGATATGCAGCAGAGCAACAGAATCAGGACCTCCGGACAGACCGACAACAATAATGCCGCAGTCAAAGAGTCCTTTAGTTTTGGAAAATTCAAGGACTTTGTCTAAGATCTCGGCTGTCTCTTCTCTTTTCAAATCTTAAAAACCGTCCGGGAAACTGTCATTTGCCTGTGCAAAGAAGTCGTCATTTTCCGGCGGTGCATCGTCATTGCCAGGCATGGGAGGCTCCGGGATCGGACCCTCATCCGTCGTTACACTCTCGAAATTATAGTTCTGTGCAGCGGCATCGCCGTCCACAGTCCTTGTATAAGCACTGCCGGAATCATCTTCAGGATCCTTCTCGCTGTGCTCGATAAACATAGTCTTCCTGGGAACCCACCATACTGAGTCCCTGCCGGTCCTGCCATGACGGTTCTTGGAGAGGTAGATGTAAGCGGGCTTGGCATCTTCCTTGTCCTTGAAATTGACCGTCTGGGGAGCTTCCTCTCCGTCAGCCGAACCTTCTTCATCCTTCTTCTTGTAGTAGTCAGGTCTGTCGATGAACATTACCGTATCGGCATCCTGCTCGATAGCACCTGAATCTCTCAAGTCGGAAAGCTGGGGTGTGTGGTCATCTCTCTGCGCAGCGCCTCTGGAGAGCTGTGAAAGAGCAATGATCGGTATGTTGAACTCCTTAGCAAGGAGCTTTAATGATCTCGAAATAGCCGTAACTTCCTCGTTACGGGATTTGCCGCCGTTGCCTGGCATCGTCATAAGCTGCAGGTAGTCGATAACGACGAGCTTCGGCGCATTAGGACCTGCAAAAAGCTGTTGGAGCTTGGACTTCATCGTGATCGGGTTGGTATCCGAATTGTCATCGATAAAGATCGGATACTCAGCCAGGAGCTTTAATGCCCTGTCGATCTGCTTCTGATCAGCTTCGCTCATCTTATGTGAATAGATAATCTCGCTGACAGGCTTGTTCATGAATGAAGACATTAATCTTGAAGCGATCTCGGACTTACTCATCTCGAGCGAGAAGATCGCAACAGGATTCTGATTGGCTGCTACATTTGCAGCCATGTTGATAGCGAGCGCGGACTTACCCATGGAAGGACGCGCAGCAAGGATATTAAGTGAACCCGGCCTTAATCCTCCGAGCATGGAATCGAGCTTGGGGAAACCGACCTTGACCTTGCCTCCGACATTATCGTCCTTGAGTTCCTTATAGATCTCGGTCATGGTCATCTTAAGGATGTCCGGCATGCCCTCAAAGCCCTTGGTCTCACCTGCCGATCTCAATGCCGAGATCGCGGAAACCGCATAATCGACAGCTTCAGATGCACGCATCTTGCCGTCGGTAGCCTTGGTCTTGACCTCTTCAACGGCCTTAAGGAGCTTGGCCCTGTCAGACCTCTCACGGATAGCTTCGATATAGCTGTCCATAGCGGTCTGAACAGCCATCTTATCGCCTACCCTGTAAACATATCTCTGTCCGCCGGCTTTATCGGCAAGACCTCTTCTCTCAAGTTCTGAAAATACTGTGATTCTGTCGATCTGGGCATTATCAAGGAACATATCGGTAATGACACCGTAGATGACACGGTTGCGCGAATCGGAGAAATCCTTCTCTTCGATCTTGTTCTCGACGACCTTGAGAATGGCATTGTTCTTACGCATGCAAAGAGCAAGCAGAGCCATCTCAACGTCTACTTCGCCGTTCGTATCAGTCCCCTGATCGATAAGATTATTCATATAATCCAGATCTTCAGCCATATGGAATCAAACCCTGGTCTCAGGCACCTGTAACAACTTCAACATTGATATCGGCAGATACCTGGGGGTGAAGCTTAACTCTTGTCTTAAACATTCCGGTATTCTTGATCGGGCTGGAGATAACGACCTTCTTCTTGTCGATATCGAAGCCTTCCTTCCTAAGGCTGTCGGAAATATCCTGGGCTGTAACAGCACCATAGAGTCTTCCGTCTGCGCCGCCTCTTGCAACTACCTTGAAGACCTTGCCGTCAAGGACCTTCTTGGCATCCTGTGCTGCGATCAATGCCCTGCGCTCGTGCTCAGCCTTGGCACCGGTCTGAAGCTTAACTTCGTTAAGATTCGCAGAATTGACTTCCTTGGCAAGACCCTTCTTGAAAAGGAAATTCCTTGCATAACCGTCGCTGACGTTAACCACATCATTGGCTTTGCCGACATTCTTGACATCAGAAAGCAGTATTACCTTCATAAATAACCTCCGCCGATAACCCGGATATTAGATTTACAAAACAATCGGGCTATCTCCTAAGAACATATTATATGCTCCGGGAGGGCCCGATTGTTATACATTTTTTAAATTATAACTTAGCTGACCTGATTTGTGTTAAACAGGACAGCTATTGTCCCAAAAACGGATTACTGAACCGTATAGGGCAAAATTGCAACCTGACGTGCACGCTTGATAGCTGTTGTAAGCTCACGCTGGTGGATTGCGCATGTGCCTGTCATTCTCTTGGGAAGGATCTTTCCGTTCTCGGAAATGTACTTCTTGAGTGTGACATCATCCATAAAGTCTATAGACTCAACCTTATTAGCGCAGAAGTTGCAAACCTTCCTGCGTGTTCTTCTCTGCCTCATTCCGCCGGCAAACTCTCTACCACCGGCTCTGGGTGCTCTGTTTTCTGCCATTTTGAGTGATCTCCTTTAATTAAATCTCAAATGGAAGCTCACCGGACTGACCTTCATCAAAACCGCCTGTAGGTGCATCGATCTGCATGTTGGGTGCAGTAGGAGCACTTGCAGCAACTGAATCTGCCATAGGTGCAGGCGCACTGAAGGACTGTGTAGGAGCAACAGGCTCCTGACGATATGTCTCACCGGATGCACCGCCAGAGGATTCTACGAATTCTGCCTCGTCGACAACTACCTCAGTAATGAACTTCTTCTGTCCATTCTGATCGTCGTAGCTTCTGGTCTGAATGCTTCCTACCAAACCGATGCGGTTGCCCTTATGGAAATACTTCTGAATAAAGACTGCCGTCTGACGCCATGCAACGCAGTTAATGAAATCTGCCTGTCTCTGACCGTTGGCATCCTTAAAGCGTCTGTCAACAGCAACAGTGAAGTTGCAAAACTGGGTCTGGTTGGATGTAAGTTTTACTTCCGGGTCCTTAGTAAGTCTTCCGACTAATTCTACTTTGTTCATTTACTGTTACCTTCCTGTCAAAAGTGATTACTCACCGACACGAACAATGAGATAACGGATTACACCATCAGTGATCTTGAGAACACGCTCA
>JAEFBC010000226.1 GCA_016292155.1 Saccharofermentans sp.
AACGCAATAAAAAACTGATTCAAATGATTGTCCTGGTTTTGTTTTCCGACAGGATGGCACAAACGAACTGTCGGCGCGTAGTTTTCGCGCGCTCAATAAAATAACACCTTGCTGCGGTAAGGTCAAGAAATAATCTTTTTAATAGTTATTTAATGTTTTTTTGTAAGAGCGATCTGGTCACCGGTAAGTGAGACATAGATACCTTCATCGTCGGTCTTTATCTTTGTTGTGAACTTAAGGAAGATGCCGCCGTTCTCTGTCACCGTAGTGATCGTTGGCACCGATGCTTAAATGCGGGAACTCCACGATACTGGATAAAATCTGCTTTCCGATAACAGTATGCTGCTTGATAGCCTCATACTCTTCCGGAGTCAATTTACCTTCTTTATTAATGATCTCGTCCGAAACACCTATCTTGCCTATATCGTGGAGTAACGCCGCACATACCGCTTAAGACCAGCATTATGTCTTTTTGATGCGCAATCAGAAAATCGATCATTCCAACGAGGGTCTTCATCCAGAGTTTTCAAAGAAATTTTATTCTTATACCCCAAATTATCAACCCCGATTGACATATGGTCAAGTTAATTAGAAGTAAATATTAAATTAACCGGATACTTAATAAAAAACCGGCCTGAAGACCATTGATCTTACAAGCCGGTATCTTACATCATGAAGGCCAGTTTACGCCTGCTGCATCCAGATTTCCGGTAACTGCTCCCCAGATAATGAATATGATGGCGGATATGAGCATCAGCGCAATGACGATCATGATAACCTTGCCTGCCGGATGAGCAATGTTGACTGTTCCGCCGTAACCGAATCTCTTCTCGACATTGAGTCTTGTATCGTTGGGATTGTAGTAAAACATTCCAAGGATCCAGTAATCGTCATCATCCTGGAGTTCTAAGTCGGTATCACGTTCATATCTTTTCTCAACTGCTTTCTGATTCAAGACACCGATCATAACGACAGTCATGATCATTACGATATATACAATAATTCCGGCGACCATTACGGCGTCATTATTTACGAATGTGATAAGGATCAGATATCCGACGAGGAAGAGCGCATTTGCCCAGCTCATGCTGATCATCATATCTGCCCATGTCTTCTTTTTTGCCCTGTTGTAATTAGCGTTGATATTGCTGTCCTTTGAGATGACCATATTCCTTGTGTTGTCCATCATGACTGCGATCGGCAGGAATAATAAGGCAACAAAGAGAAATGACAGGCTCATCATAGTAAGTGCATATTTCTCAACGGCAGGTACTATATTAAATACACCGAAGTCGATCAGAACTGCAGCAACCGTTGCTGCGAGTGTTACAGCATTTGGAAGGATGATCCAGGGCAGCTTTAAGCTGTGAATCACATTCGCATTTGTAAGGTCTGAATAAACAACACCGGATCTTGTGATGCCGAGTTCTTTTTTGAGGTTCTTGAGTTCAGTATTGCCTTTGCCAAGAGGAACGGCGATCAGGAACATTCCGAAGACAAGCATTGTTAATCCGTGCACAGTGATATCCGTCTCAGGAAGGAACAGAAGTATAACGCTCATGACGCATACCAATACCGTAATGATCAATGCGCTTTTGCGGCAGGAGGATGCAATAGCCTTTAATTTTGCTGCTGCTTCACCTTCGTGGAATTTCGGGTTGTCACGGACACCGAAGATCATCTTTTTCTTTTCGGGATTTTTTGGAAATCCCATCGCGAAAAGCAATATTGCAGAGCTTACGATGCATATAACGAGCATCAGTTTAACCATCCAAATCATAACAATTCTCCTTATTCACTGTAGAACCCGTCTATGAGTTCTTTTAATTCTTCCTTTGACACACCGGACAGCCTCGCTTCAGATACTATTCTCTTAAGCTCTGTTCTGTTGCTGTCACTGATCACTCCGCTTTGAGCAATATTCTCTCTTACTCTTGCCCCGTTCTTGCGGTCGGTCATTATGTAGCCTTCCTGCTTTAACAGCTGGTATGTCTTGCTGACCGTCATTGTGTTGATACCGATCTCCAGTGCCAGGGCTCTTACAGTCGGTAGCTGTTCGCCGCCTTTGAGTTCGCCTGAGGAGATCCCCATTACTATCTGGTTTCTTATCTGCATGTAGATCGGCACATCAGAGTATTCGTCTATCTTTATGATCATTCTGCCGCCTCCTTTGCTTTCTTTTCGCGTCTTGCAACTGCGATACCCATGATCACTGCAAGGAATATCAGAGGCAATCCTGCGATGATGCCGTTGGGAGCAGGTCCCAGGATCATATACTTATCAGCATCAGGATAATTGACATCAAAATATACCATTGGATAAGTTGCAGCTGCATTTATTGAACCGTGAATGAGTGCTGCATACCAGATGCACTTTGTCTTGTTGTATACGATCTCTTCAAGAGCACCCAAAGCGATACAGAAAACCGTAAACGTGATCAATCCGAGCCAGGGGCTGCCGAAATAGTCCAATCCGTATTCATATCCTCCAATCAGCATAGCCGGAAAGTGGAATGCTGCCCAGATAGAACCGCCAATGATCCATGCAACAGGTCTATTGAACTTCTTGTTAAGCTCAGGATAAAGAAATCCTCTCCAGCCTGCCTCTTCACCTATTGCCGTGATAATGTTAATAAACGGTGCATATATGAGCGCAGCCATGCTGACTAAAGTATATGTTTGAATACTCATTCCGGCTTTCGCGAGTTCTTCAGCAATA
>JAEFBC010000003.1 GCA_016292155.1 Saccharofermentans sp.
ATATCTGAACGAGAAAAACCAAACAGGCATCATCATATAAACCGGATCATCATGAATATCGATCCAATAAAACGAGTCATCGATCTTCGCATTTCTGGCCGGAATTGATTTGAGCATGTGATCGGAATAGATCTTATGACATCTGTTCGCAGCAGACCCTTTCAGTTCTTCATAAGAAGTGTCTGATATATTGGAGTAGAATCCGTTAAGATAATCCTCATCAAATTCTTTAGCTTCATCAAGATTGAACGGCTCAAGCCTCATGCTGATGTTGTCGTTTAATATTTTCGATCCGTCTATCGGAACGTTATTAAACCGGATACTTCCTGCTCTTGAATAATGCTTCTTTATAGTAGTTCTTCCGACACTGATTTCACCAGTAATATAATCTGCTTCCGTAAAATCAGCATTTAGTACCCAATACGGAACATAGATACCTCTCAGATTACTGAAAGTAGCCTTCTCCTTAACTTCCTTCGGAGTCAAAGGCGTAAAGAGTTTATTCTTTATCCTGTCGAGAGCCTGCTCCTTTGTAATCTTAAACGGAATCAATCCGTCAGGTCTTCTCTGCTTTGCTATTCTGGAAAATACAATAGCCGGATTACCGCAATAAACACATAATGTAGATGCTTCTGTATCATTTGTAATCACTTCCGCACCACAATGACCGCATACATAGACTCTGGTGTCATAGTACTTGGAATGAGCTTCCGCATTGATATCCCGGATATCTTCAGGCCTGAAAGAACCTCCGCACGCTTTGCATTCCAACAGTTGCGAAGCCGGATTGAATATCAGCTTGCCTGAACAATTTTTGCATAATACTGCCATTTTTTATCCTCCCTAATTCCGAGAGTTATTCTACTACAAGCGAGGATATAAATCATATATTTTTGTGATTGTTGCCTGGAATTACTTAATCTTTCTCATGCATCTCATAGCATTTAAGATCGCAATGATGAGAACACCGACATCTCCGAATACGGCCAGCCACATATTAGCAATTCCAAGAGCGCCGAGCACAAGGATTATTGCCTTTACTCCCAGCGCGAAAATAATATTCTCCCAGACGATCCTCATCGTCTTTCTTGCAATCTTTATGCTGTCAGCGATCTTAGACGGTTTGTCATCCATCAGGACGACATCAGCCGATTCTATGGCAGCATCAGAACCCATGGCGCCCATGGCGATACCGCAGTCTGCACGCATCAGTACCGGAGCATCGTTAATGCCATCTCCGACAAATGCCAGCCTGCCCTTGCCGTCTTTCAGCAGTTCTTCTACTTTAGCAACTTTATCTGCAGGCAGGAGCTCGGCAAAGAAGCCCGTAAGACCTAATTTACCGGCAACACTCTCAGCGACACTTGTCTTATCTCCTGTGAGCATCACAAGTCGCTTAACACCAAGATCTTTAAGGTCTTTGATGGCAGATTTGGAATCTTCCTTAATCTGATCGTTAATGACTATGTGACCCAGATATTCACACATATCGTTTTCGACTCTTGCTATATGAATTATGGTTCCGGTCAGGTGGCAATCGTGCCAGTCAGCGCCGCACATTTCCATGAGCTGGCCGTTGCCGCAATAGTATGTCTTGCCTTCCACTACGGCTTTTACGCCTTTTCCTGCTATCTCCGTAACTTCGCCTATCAGGGACTTGTCGATATGGCCTTCGTGGGCTCTTACGATCGACTGCGCCACAGGATGGCTCGAGAAGCTCTCGCAGCAGGCTGCGATATCCAGAAGTTCAGCCTTGCTGATCAGGTTGGGATGAACATCGTCTACCCCAAACACGCCTTTTGTAAGCGTTCCGGTCTTATCGAACACAACCGTATCGATCTTGGACAAGACTTCCATATAGCCGGCACCTTTGATAAGGATTCCCTCTTTGGAAGCTCCGCCGATACCGCCGAAGAAAGACAGCGGAACCGATACGACAAGCGCGCAGGGGCAGGATACTACGAGGAAGACACATGCTCTCGTAAGCCATTCTTTCCAGATCGCGATATCACCGATACCGAGGATCAAGGGAGGAACGATACCCAGGATCAGTGCCGCAATAACAACGAAAGGCGTGTAATATCTTGCAAACTTGGTAATGAAGTTCTCGACCTTGGCTTTCTTATCCGAAGCATTCTCGACGAGTTCCAATATCTTCGACACGGTGCTCTGGCCGAACGTGGATGTTGTCCTGACCTTGATAACGCCCGTAAGATTCAGCGTTCCGGAAATGACATTGTCGCTCAATGCCTTATCGACAGGCGCAGATTCGCCCGTAAGAGCCGCCTGGTTAACAGAGCTCTCGCCTTCGATGATGACACCGTCCAGAGGGATCTTTTCGCCGGGTTTGACGATAATTATCTCACCTGTTTCAACCTCATCAGGAGATACTTCGATCTCTTCGCCTTCACGGATAACAGTCGCGCTGTCGGGCCTGATATCCATGAGTTTTGCGATAGATTTTCTCGATCTTCCGACAGCAATGCTCTGGAAAAGCTCGCCTACCTGATAGAAGAGCATTACCGCAGAAGCTTCAGGATATTCACCTGTACCGAAAGCGCCGATGGTTGCGACCATCATGAGGAACTTCTCATCGAATATCTGGCCGTGAATGAGATTTATAAATGCCGTCTTGAGTACATCGTAGCCCGCAATTAAATAAGGAACCACAAAGATAATGAGTTCAGCCCACCATGGGAGCTCGATAAAACGCAGTGTAACGATAAAGATCACCAGTAATACAAAGGCGATTATTATCCTTATCAGCATTTTCTTCTGCTTGCGGGTCAGTTTGTACTTCATAACGGCTACTCCTTAAAAAGCCGCAGTCTTAAGGCTGCGGCATCTGATTAAAGCAATACAGTGCAGTCGGGCTCGACCTTGGCTATGGCCTTTATTGCGAGCTTTACGATCTTATCGAAATCAGCGTCATCAGCTTCCAATGTCATCTTCTGCTTGATGAAGTTAACTTCGCAGCCCTGAACTCCGGGAATCTTCAGGATTGCTTCCTGCATCTTCATGGCGCAGTTAGCGCAATCGAGATCTTCAAGTTCAAATGTCTTTTTCATAGGTATAACTCCTTCTAATTAAATTACTCTGTAATGTGCTCATATCCCTGAGCGATGATGGATTTGACGTGTTCGTCAGCCAGACGGTAGAAGATGGTCTTGCCTTCTCTCCTGGAAGCAACAAGATTTGCCGCCTTAAGGACCTTTAACTGGTGGGAAATGGCCGACTGGGTCATTTTCAGAAGGTCAGCTATTGCACATACACACATCTCATCTTCATAGAGCGCATACATGATCTTGATCCTTGTGGTATCACCGAAAACCTTGAAAAGGTCGCCCAGATCCTGCAAAAGCTCATCAGAAGGCATATCTGCGGAAACGTGCTTTAAGAGCTCATCGTGATTGTGCGGCATCTTATGTCTCTCCTTCCGTTATCATATGAACGATTGCTCATATGTTCATTTGTTCATTATAGTATCATACGCAATTAGACCCGTCAACCCCTTATAAATAGGGTGTAATAATGTTACAAATCCCTTGAAATAAGGCTTTTTCAGAAAAAATCCTTCCAAAAAGCCTCAAATTCTCTTGTTTTTAATGTCAAAGAACTTTATAATATCGACATTGTCGGCGCCGAAAGGCCCTCCGGCAAAGTAATTAACCCATATTCCAAGGGAGGAATTAATAATGAACAGAACAGAATTAGTTGATGCAATCGCTGTTAAGGCTGACATCTCCAAG
>JAEFBC010000227.1 GCA_016292155.1 Saccharofermentans sp.
GCCCCACTGGTATGTCATGATGCCGTTGCCGTCAGGGCCTGTGATGACTTCGCCGCCGTTGAAGCTGATGTCGCCGCCCGGCTGATAATCACCGAGCGGTGTGTCGCACCACTTGTAGGATAAGAATCCGTTGCAGCTTCCGAAAACACCGTTTTCCGGCTTCGGATACTCGTAACGCTTGGAGTAGATGAGAACATATTTGCCGTTGATCTTACGAGGACTGGATGCTTCGAAGAAGCCGTCAACGGGATCTACGTGACCGTCGTCCTCCTTGATCCAGAAGGGCTTTGAATGGCCCATGATGTGATGTCTTACTGTGTCTTTCTTGAGCGTTGCCATATCGTCATTGAGCTCGCCTGCGTGTGATTCGCAGAAGCCCCAGAATGCATATGTTCTGCCGTCGTCATCTACAAGGATGCCGGGATCGAATCCGAGTTCTGTTTTGACGGGATTTGTAAAAGGTCCCCAGGGGCACTTGGAAGTAACGAGCATGATCGAAGAACCTCTGTTCTCTGCTGCGTACATGTAGAAAGTGTCGCCCTTCTGGACTACGTCAGGTGCATAGAGATCGCCGCCGTCAGATGCTGTGTAGCAGATGCCGTGGCATGTCCAGTTTGTGGGGTCGTCAACGGGTGCAGACCATACGACATAATCGGGGCCGCAGTAGTCGGTCTTCTTCGTGTCGTGTGAACCGTAAAGATAGATGCGTGTCTCACCATTATATGTGAATACTCTGGGCTCTCCGTCCGGAACGTGTTCCCATAAAGGCATATAAGGATTAGCGCCTGTTACGATCTTCTTGTTTTCCATGTTTTGCACCTCACTTTTTATAGATCACTTATGACAGGATACCTTCTGAAATGTACAGCATCAATACGCTTATTATGTTCACTGCAAGAAGGATAAGAGCAACTTTGATGTGCGTCTTTTTCTCCTTGACGACTGTCGCAATGAATTCTCTTACAAAAGCGTTTACCCAGAAATAAGCTTTTGTCTTGCTGCCGATTCCTTCAGCCTTAAGGCCTATCTTCTCCGCGAGCATTCCGGTTCTGAATACGTGGTAATTCGTTGTGGCAAATGCTGCTTTATATCCGTCGGAACCGAAGTCCTCTTTCATCTTATCCATCGCGAGCTTTACGTTTTCCTCTGTGCTCGTGGAGTCATCTTCTTTGATGATGTGATCTTCACTTATTCCGTTCTCAAGAAGATAGCGTTTGATTGCTTCACCTTCGGAGATTATCTCGTCACTGCCTTTTCCGCCTGAGGGTACGAAAACAATGTCCTTGCCTGTCGCTTCCTTCTGAAGTTTGGCAAACTCGATGGCTCTGTCTGCTCGTGACTGCAGAAGCTTTGTAAGCGTGCCGTCTTTTCTGATCTGGCATCCGTGAATGATGATGTAATCCTTATCGAATTGAGGGATGCGCTTTGCGGCTTTAACGGCAATGATTATCGTACCCAAAAGTATGCATTCGAGATAGAAAACGAATGAGGAAACGGTGTTCTCGAGGAACATCTCGAGGAACCTTCCAAAGCCCCTCTCGTAGTGCGTATCGATGATATCCGAATAGAACATCATATACCAGATAACATAAGGAAGAATGCAGCCGATGCCCAGGATCACGCCTAAGATCAGACCGAGCATGTTGCGCCATGTACGGCCTTCTTTCCTGATAAGCTGGATGTTGCTTACCGTGACGAATATGGTGGCAATGAAAACAATAGGAGTCGTAAAGAATACGATCGTCTGTGTTGCGCTTACGGAAGTCATCAGGGCACCGTTGATGCCGCTCTTGTTGATCAGCGCGCAGACCTGGCTGAAGATGAGGTAGGAAATAAATGCAATCAGACCTAAGTAAAGGATATTGTCGTATTTGTAAAGGCTCTGCTTCATTGACTCACGGAATTTGAAGATGAAATAGATACCCAGAGCAACAAAATAGATCAGGATCGCGGCAATCACGGTATTTGCACCGGTGCAGTCGCCGAAGAACCTGTCGGAGGTGATAACGCCGTTCTTATGAACGTGGAAGATGGTAAGTGAGTGGCCTCTCTCGGCTTCGATCTTAATGAATACCCTGCCTGGTTTTACCGATCTGAGCTTAATGGCCACGTACTTATCTGCATTTTCCCAGCTTACGATGTCGACCCTTCCGTCTCCTGCTTCAGGATCGTCAACGGAAACAGCTGTAACTTTATCAACAGATGCACCGAAGTCCCTGCGGATGTATGTGTATTCGTTTCCGACGGCGCGAATATAAAAGTACCCGCCAACCCCGATTAGGATGGCGATAATGACGAAAATGAATTTTTTAAGAAGTTTCATAATCATGGTCAATAGTATATATCTAAAAAATTTAATTAGATAGGAGACAAACTCTAGATTATTGACTGGTATATTGACAAGTTAGCAAGTGCTAACTATAATGCTGTTGATTGGTTAGCGGTTGCTAACTATATTGAGCTTGCGAAAGAGGGTCATAGGCGGTGTCAGATATTGGTGATTCATTGAATTTAGGGCAACTTAAGGCTGGGGAGAGTTGCATAGTAAAGACTGTCGGAGGCGAAGGCGCGCTCCGTCAGCATTTCCTCGACATGGGCATTATCCCGGGTGCCGAGATAACTATCGTAAAGTTCGCTCCTATGGGTGACCCCGTTGAAGTCAGTATCCACGGCTATGAACTCACCTTAAGGCTTGATGACGCGCACAAGATCGCTGTTACAAAGCTCGAAAACAAGGCTGCTCCGGACGCTGCAGCTCCTGACTCCAAAAAGCGCAAATCAAAGGTCGCGCACCCTAATCTCGGTGAGCCAGGTGTCCACCACGACAAGAAGACCGAGAATCCTTTGCCGGATGACCACGTCTTATCTTTCGCGCTCGTCGGAAACCAGAACAGCGGAAAGACCACGTTATTCAACCGTCTGACGGGCTCCAACCAGCACGTCGGAAACTTCCCGGGCGTTACTGTGGACCGCAAGGACGGTGCCATAATCGGACACCCTAATACAGTAATTACGGACCTTCCGGGTATTTATTCGATGTCTCCTTATTCCAAGGAGGAGATCGTTTCCCGTGACTTCGTCCTCGACAACAAGCCCGATGCCATTATCAATATCGTCGACTCCACAAACATAGAGCGCAATCTATATCTCACGATGCAGCTCCTGGAGACCGGGCGCCCGGTAGTCGTCGCCCTCAACATGATGGACGAACTTACCGGAAATGGCGGTTCTGTCGATATCAACCTGATGGAGCACATCCTGGGCGTTCCTGTCGTTCCGATCTCTGCAGCAAAGAACCAGGGTATCGGCGAGCTTATAACCCACGCACTTCATATCGCGAAATATTGCGAAAAGCCTCTCGAGCAGGACTTCTGCCCCGACGGAAGCCCCGTCCACGCTTCGATCCACGCAGTCGAGCATATTGTTGACGACAATGCCGAGAGATGCGGCCTGCCGTTAAGATTTGCAGCGTGCAAAGCTCTTGAAGGCGACCCCCTGATCCTCGAGAAATTAAAGCTCGACGACAACGAGAAAGATCTTCTTGAACACATCAGAGTAAAGCTTGAGCAGCAGTCAGGCCTTGATCCTTCCGCAGCAGTCGCAGACATGAGATTTTCCTATATCATGTCGCTTTGCAAGCAGGCGGTAATTAAGCCGAAGGAATCCAAAGAACGTGCAAGATCCGAGAGGATCGACCGCATCCTGACAGGCAGATTTACAGCAATTCCGATCTTCATTCTCATAATGGGACTGGTATTCTTCCTTACGTTTAACGTAATCGGCGCAGGCCTCCAGTGGCTTCTGGAGCAGGGCATTGATATCCTGACAAACCTCACCGAGAAAGCACTCACAAAAGCGGGCGTAAATGATGTAATCCACAGCCTGATAATAGATGGTATTTTCGAGGGCGTCGGAAGCGTATTGAGCTTCCTGCCGATCGTCGTCGTAATGTTCTTCTTCCTCTCGCTTCTTGAGGACAGCGGATACATCGCGCGAATCGCATTCTTCATGGACAAACTTCTCCGTAAGATAGGCCTTTCCGGCCGTTCGATCGTGCCGCTCCTTATCGGCTTCGGATGCACGGTTCCGGCAGTCATGTCGACAAGAACCCTGCCTTCCGACAGAGACCGTAAAATGACGGTCATCTTAACGCCTTTCATGAGCTGCACCGCAAAGCTCCCGATCTACGCATTCTTCGTAAGTTCGTTCTTCCCCGGCAAGGGCGGTCTCATAATGACAGGACTTTACTTGCTCAGCATCGTGATCGGAATCCTCATTGCATTCTTCTACAAGAAAGTCCTCTTCAAGGGCGAAGCAGCGCCCTTTGTAATGGAGCTTCCTAACTACAGGCTTCCTTCACTCAGGAGCACGATCCAGCTTATGTGGGAAAAGGCAAAAGACTTCCTCCAGAAGGCCTTCTCCGTAATCCTCATCGCAACGGTTGTCGTCTGGTTCCTCCAGAGCTTCGACACCAGATTCAATCTCGTAACTGATTCGCATCAGAGCATAATGGCCCTGATCGCAGGAATTATCGCGCCCATAATGCAGCCTCTTGGCCTTGGCGACTGGCGTATCGTAACTTCACTTATCAGCGGCTTCATGGCCAAGGAAAGCGTCGTATCAGTACTCGAAGTTCTCTTTGGCGCTGAAGGCGGGATCACAGCAGTCTTAGGCGTCCTCGAAGCAGGCACGCTCCTTATATTCAGCCTTCTTTACACGCCCTGCGTTGCAGCGATTGCTTCGGTCAAGCGTGAACTCGGCTGGAAATGGGCTGCTGCTGTTGTCATCTGGCAGTGCATCCTCGCCTGGATCGTCTGCTTCCTGTTCAGGATAATCGTATTGCTTTGCACCGGAGGCCTCTTATGATCACGCTTGCTGCTATCACATGGAGACCGGTTGATATCGTTCTTATCGCTGTAATTGCCCTTGTTATAGCAGGCGCCGTCATACTTGCCGTACGCCGTAAGAAGAAGGGTTCATCCTGCTGCGGTGACTGCTGCAAGTGCAGGAACAGGTGTCCGTCGTAAGAAAATAAAGTCCGGTTTTACACCACTTTGATATTATTTCGATTTGGTGTAAAACTACGGGCAATTGGTATAAAAACATAAAAAAACGCGACTCCCTACGGCGCCGCGTTTTTCGTATATCATGAAATCTTCCTGCTCGTTTCTCGTTGTGCGAATTCAGCACTGAGAGAAGATGTGGTGGCTTTGTGCTGAATCGGTTTCCAACCTGGGTTTACAAAGAGGGCTGCAAATGCGATCGGTATATAAGTGAGCATAAAGAGCGGGAAGGAGAATACTGAGAAGATCTTCCTTGCTGTTCCTGCGTGGATGTTTTTCCACTCTGTGATGAGAGTGATCGTGCCGAGGACAAAGAGCATTGCGCATCCGTTGAAGACTGTCTCGCCCATTGACCAGATGGCGATCATGATGTCGCTGCCTGTTACTGCTCCGATGATGCCGTACGCAAGGTTGCATAAGATCGAGAGGGCGGTAAGGATGAATGCAGGCATGATGTTCATTGCCATGTCGAATGCTGCGAAATTACCGTGGAACATACCGTAGATAAGGTCTTTTCCATACTTCTGGAAAACCTGGAGGTAACCTCTTGCCCAGCGCATACGCTGAGTTACGGACTGCTTCAGGGATGTAGGCTGCTCGTCGTAGAAAACTGCTGTTCTGCAGAAAGCGATCTTCTTACCCTTACAGACCTGGTTGATCGTGAACTCGATGTCTTCTGTAAGGAGGTGGAAAGGCCAGCCGCCGATGTCCTTAAGGACGTTATCCGAGAAGAAGAATCCTGTGCCGGAAATAGCAGCGGAAGAACCCAGTCTGTAACGTGAATAGTTAAGATACATGGATTCACGGAGGAACCAGAGGCCGTAGCCTGAGCTGATCCAGTTGTCGCCGTAGTTCTTTGTGGCACGGTAAGAAGTGATAGCCTCGTTGCCTGCCAGATGGCACTTGTGCATCTCATCAATGTATGTAGGTGAGAGGATGTTGTCGGCATCGAAAACAAAGTAGCCGTCGAATCCCATCGGATAATCGTACTTGATGTGCTTTAAGAGCATCTCAATGGCATAGCCCTTGCCGATGTACTTAGAGGACTTTCTTGTGTAAGCTACTGCGCCGTGGTCGACAGCGACACCGTATGTGTTATCGGTGCAGTTGTCCGCCATTACGAATGTAGTGATCTCGCCCTTATAAGTCTGGTTGTTGATACTGTCCAAGAGCTGGCCGATTACGTTCTCTTCGTTACGTGCGCTGATGAGAACAGCGTAGCGCTTGAGGTGTCTTTCGCAAAGTTCGTTGTCTGCATCAGTTTTTGTATTCTTCATTCTTCTCTTGTCTCTGTGCTGGAACCAAAGTGAGACCGGCACATACAAGAACTGGTATGAATAGCAGACCGCAAAGATCGCTGTGATGATGAAATTTATAATTCTGATAGTTTCCATAGTCTTGTCTCCCCGCGACAATTATTGCACAGACTTCCTTAAAATGAAGTGTCGAAAACCTTAAGATTTTCTTAATATTGAGGCAATTTTTCGTGCAGAATGAGGCGTAACATTACAATTGTGTTTCACAAACTGCCCGAAATGCCTGATTTTATTGCATTTGCGAATTTCCTGCCTTTCCTTGATGCCAATAGTATAGATTTGGTAAAGATTTGCCTCCATTCATTCTTCTTACGCATTTCTTACATCTTTGTCACTTTTAAACTTTGTGCGCGTTTTGAATGTATTCTTCCGCGTGGGATATAATATAAATGCTGCAGGAGAAGGCGGCGCAGAAGAAAAGCTGGCGCATTTTAACGGAATAAGGTGAACTATGGCATTTCAGATCGTAAGAAACGACATCACGAAAATAAAGGCAGACGCTATCGTCAACACAGCAAATCCCGAGCCCACATACATGGCTGGAACTGACGCTGCGGTCTACGAAGCTGCAGGCGCGGAAGACCTCTTAAAAGAGCGCAGAAAAGCAGGCATTATCAAGCCCGGCGGAGTAGCTGTCACGCCTGCATTCAACCTTGATGCAAAATACATTTTCCACACCGTGGGACCCGTCTGGGAAGGCGGAAATTACGGCGAGAAAGAGGTCGTAAAAAACTGCTATGAGAACTGCCTTAAAAAGGCCGTTGAATTAGACATCGGAAGCATCGCTTTTCCGCTTATTTCAACGGGCATTTACGGCTTCCCCAAGACTGACGCGCTTCTTATCGCAACAGGCGTTTTCAGTGAATTTTTAACTGATCACGAACTTGATATCACGTTAGTTGTTTTTGACAATGAATCTTTCGAATTATCAGGCAGGATCTTTGCAGGCGTCGACGAATATATCGACGGCCATTATGTCGAAGAAAAGCTTGATGAGGAATACGGCTTTGCCGGTGCAGCGGTTTTCGGCACGGCAAACTATTCAATGCCGCCCGAAGAAGTCCTTGAAGAGGTCACTGATGAAGAGCCTCAGGAGAGACGCCATAGCAGAAGATCCCGTCTGTTTGGCCTTCACCAGGAAGCAAGATCTGCGATGCCTTGTGCTGACGTGGCGGCGCCCGCGCCTAAGCCTGCCGCAAAGGAAGCAAAGAAAAGATCTCTTGATGACGTGGTAAAAAACATCTCTGACACATGGTCTGAGAGCCTTCTGCGCATGATCGACGAGAAGGGTTATACCGACGTTGAAGTTTATAAGCGCGCAAATGCCGACAGGAAACTTTTCTCGAAGATCAGGAGCAACAAGGATTACCAGCCCAAAAAGGCCACGGCGCTTGCGTTTGCGCTCGCTTTAAGGCTTAACATCGATGAGACAAAAGACTTTTTAGGACGCGCTGGTTATGCGCTTTCCAATTCGAGCGTGACAGACCTCATAGTCGAGTATTTCATCGAGAATGAAGTCTACGACATCATGACCATAAATGTCGCGCTTTTCGACCACGACCAGCCGCTGCTTGGCTGATCTTCCTGCCTGCCTTCAATTGTCGCTTCCCGGGCGACCTTTCCTCACTTAAAGCTCCGTATACTGAGCTCAAGATCAAACAGCTGCTGACGGAATAACAGCAGCGGAAAGTGAGGAAAAGAAAATGAAAAAGGGATTAACAGAGATCGTATTCATTCTTGACAGGAGCGGCTCCATGGGAGGC
>JAEFBC010000228.1 GCA_016292155.1 Saccharofermentans sp.
AACAGAATGCATAGTAGAAAGTGCTTGCCAACGGCCAGAAATTAAAGATGAGGAATACAACTACAAAAGGGATGATAAATATATATCCCCACTTAGTGTAATGCCTCTCAATGTGGTTTTTGTTTCTCATAACAGTAAATTCTTCCCCAAAGTGATTTGTATATTATAACTCTAAGAGATATGCGTCATCAGGCATTACGCGGAGTTCTCCTGTAACGGATACCTCTTTATTCCTTATTGCCCGTGAGCATTTCGTACGTTACGCCATACTTCTTGGCGATATCAGCTGCATAGGAAGATCCTTCCGGAGGCGCGATTGCGAGCTTGAAAGAACGCTTGCCGCCGTCGCTCTTAACGATGAGGGAAGAAGCCTTCTTCTTAAAGCCCTTGGAGAACTCTTCAGCATCTAACCCAAGCTTATGCATATGGGTGTTGTAGATCGTTCTGGACCCCTTGGCAAAAAGCGCCTTGATGGAATCGCAAGCGATGTAATAGCCCTCTTCGAAAGAAGTGGTCGAGAATGTCTCATTCATGAGGATAAGGCTGTCTCCAGTAGCATCTGTGTAGATATCCTTGAAACGGATGCACTCTTCGCCCAAGCGGCCGAGATCCATTGTCTTATCTTCGTCTGCCGGGAAGTGCGTATAGATGCAGTCTGCAGGTGCGAATTCGAATGAATCTGCAGGTACGAAGACGCCGCCCTGTGCGAGCGCGAACAATAATCCGATACCCTGTGTCGCTGTTGTCTTACCGCCCCTGTTGGCACCTGTAAGGATGTAGATCGTGTGATCGTCATCGAAGTCCAGGTCGTTTGTAACGAGCTCTTTGGGATCAGCCAGATTCATAGCGAGCTTGAAGTTATAGAAGCCCTTTGCAGACATTGACTTGCTTCCGTTAGGGATAGCCTTTGCCTTGGTAAGCTTGAAGCCCTTCTTCTCGATCTTTTCCATGAAATCGATAAAGCGGATATAGTAAACGAATTCGGGGATTACATCAGCGACCTCATTCAATGCCATATCTGCATATTTATCGATTGTTCTTCTTAAGTTCTTTGCCATTACGTCGAGCATCTTATTAAGGATTGTATCGAACTGCGCAGGTGTGTTGCCTATTCCGTCGCCCTGTGCGATAGATGTTGTGGTGCTGCCACCGCTTGCAGAACGGACAAGAGGATTGGTTGCAACCAACGCGTCGGACCAGGCATTTACAAGGTTAAAGCCCGCAGACTTCTCGACAAGACGGTAATGCATATCACCGTTCCACTCATTACCGTCCTTGATCTTGTCGCCGCCGATTCCGTCAGCAAAATTGCTTACGATATTAGACTTCTTAAACGGCTTGTTATTTACCGAGATAATACCCATGCTGGTAGCTTCAAGGCGTCCGTTGAGGTTCATGCCGATAGTGACACTCTGGACTTCGGATGTCTCTTTGACGAGCTTTTCGAGGTCTTTCTTAAGATCGTTAAAATGCGCATCAGCATAGACTTCATCGATATATGCCTTGTAGTCCTTAAGACCCTGTGACTTGATCCTCTCGTCGCTTAAGCATTCCTTAAGCGAATCGACGCAGGTAATGTAATCCCTGTACTGGTTTAAACGGTGCATCAGGAACCAGAGGCCTTCGACCTCATCCTTGGATTTCCTTAAAACGCCGTACTGTTTGTTGAATTCGATCTTCTCAAAAAGCTCCTCGAGCTTCTTTCTTATATCAGGAAGATTTCTAAGGTCCTCGAAAATATCCTGTCTGTAATTAGTTACATCAGGATCAGGAGAAAGATTGGCTAAGATGTCATGGATAATACCCTGCTCCTTTGGTTCGGAAGATACTTCCTTTGTGATCACATCGAGTCCGAGATCATGGAAAGCACTGTCCTCGAGTTCCATAAAATATACTTTCTTACCCCTGGGGTAAAGGAGACTGAACCGCTTATTTCCTATCATTTATTTATCCTCCTGATCAATTAGATCCTTTTGTATTTTAATACAAACGCGCTGTTTGTTTCTATCAGTATTATTATTATTTTGATTCTCTTCTTTCGCGCCTGATGATCTTCTTGAGTCGCGCCTCATCCCTGTCCCTTAGAACATAGAACATGACAAGAGATAAGCAGATTCCGATAGCGCCAAGTATAATCGATGTTGCTGATGCCCTGTTATAGTTATAAGTTCCAGAGAAACCTTGCCTGTAGAGCCAGAGCATCGGAGTCAATACAGAATTTGAGGTTCCGCCGCCTCCGAACATCGCCGGGACATCGTACATATTAAGTCCGCCAAGCATCGTCGTGACGAGCACGAATATCAGCATCGGACGCATGCAGGGCAGCGTGATCTTAAAGAATGTCTGCACGCGGTTCGCGCCGTCGAGTTCTGCCGCTTCGTATAACGCTTTGTCTATGCTCGCCATGCTTGCGGTGATAAGTATCGTCTGGTAACCGAACCACATATAGAAGTTCAGGAATGCGACATATGCCTTAGTCGGCCATTCCTCATATATGAAGTTCGTTGTCTTCCACTGCATTCCGAACCATCCGTAGACTGATTTCATTACATCATTGATCCATGGATTCATATGATCGGACATCTTAAGCGCAACCGCACTGACTACGATCGGCGCGATAAAGTTCGGAAACGCATATACGATCCTGAAGAACAGGTTCTTGATCTTAAGCCTTCTGTCCGTATACCACGCTGCGAAAAGGAATGCGAATCCCAATTCAAATCCGACGCTCATGAGCCATAAGATCCAAGTGTTTGCGAATGATTTCCAGAATGATTTTGACGTAAGAACAAATCTGAAATTCTCCAGAAAATAGAAAGGCTTTCCGTCCTTCGGCGAATAAAACGGCAACAGCTCTATCGTCGTATTTCCCGCTCCCTTCATGCTCGAAAAAGCTATCAGGAGCTGATATACAAACGGATATGCCTGGAACGCCAGATATGCAGCAACAAACGGGATAGAAAAGATATATCCCCATTTGGCATATTTTCTTTTAAGTACCGGCTTTGACATAATTGCCTCTTATTCAATCTCCTCAGGCGCAGACACGAAGTTGATGTTTCTGAGCTTGCCCTTCTTACCCTTATTCTTCTCTGAGATCTTCATGTACTTCTCTCTTAATGCGAAGACTTCCTCAATGAATGCATCCATCTCATCATCTTCCAGGAAAAAGAGCATCTGCAGTATGAACAGCCTGTCCTTTTCCATTTGTGAAAGGTCATTATCTTTTAAGCGTGTATTTTCGTATTTATAGAACCTGTTAAGAAGATTCATAAAGTAAGGGTATGACAGCTCAGACAAACTCAAATCATTATTCCACTCCATATTTGCGACCAAAACGCGCTCACGGCTGCCCCTTACTTTACGCTCTTCCTTAACGATGATCATATTGCCTTCAATAAGGGCATTAATATGCCTGTACAAAGTAGGTACCGGAACATCTGAAAGATACTCAGCTATCTCCTTGGTGGTATGCTCACCGCCGTCTGATAAAAACTGAAGTATTCTTCCGCAGGCTGAATTCGAGAGATATTTTGACAGATCCATACTTTGCTTCCTTCCTTATGTATACGGGCTTGATCACGGTCACGGTTGATCTTTCCGGACAACCATTATCATTTTTGATAATAGTATCACTTTTGATAATTGTCAACGGACAATTAAATATTTGCACGAATTAAAGAAACGCAAATTTCATTTTTGAAATACACGCTTTGTGAGATAATAAATTATCAATAAAGCTTAAGGAGAAATCTTATGTATTGCAGTTCTTGCGGTTCGTTGATAAGCGAAGGCCAGTCCTTCTGTCCTAATTGCGGTGCACCCGTCTCCCAGCCGGCACCACAGCCTGCTGTTCAGGTTCAGCAGCCCCAGCCTTCAGTACAGCCTGTCGTCCAGGCGCAGCCGTCAGCTCAGCCAATTGCACAGCCGGTTGCTCAGCCAGTTTCTCCCCAGCCCGCTGCAGCATCACCTGCCCGTGTCAAAAAATCCAAGGGCTTCGCGATCGCAGGCTTTATATTAGGATTGGAAACACTTCCAATTTCCTGGGTAATTTTCGTCAATATCCTCAGTATATTTACAGGTCTTGCCGGAGTAATCTTATCTATCATTGGTCTGACCAGAAAAAACGGCGCACTGAAAGTGTTGGCAATTATCGGCCTCATCACGAGCTTTGTCGGAATGGTCTATTCTATTCTTAGCTGGGCAACATTCTGGTCCCATGACGTATATGAGTTTATGGAGCCTGTCTTTGAACTGCTGTATTAATATCAGTTCTGCCGGGCACCTGGCCGTAAATTCATAACTTAATACTCACATAAATTAAAGACGGGCACCTCATAAGAGAATGCCCGTCTTTTTCATATCACAAGGTTACCTCAGCATGAGGCCTTGTTCCCGGAATGGGTCCCTGCCTATTCGAATCACCAAAAGCCTGCGGGGTCCCCAAAGGGATTACTTCTTGATGTCAGCTCTCCATGTAGCAGGCTTGAATTCCTGTACGAGCGGGAGCAGACGCTTATCAACGTCGATCTTGAAGACTGAGTTAAAGTTGTTTGTAGCGATCATCTGACCTGCAAAACCAACGATAACAACGAGTTCCTGATCGTTGAAGAATTTTCTTAAGTTCTCGAAAAGCTCATCTGATACTGATGTGGGGTCCTTTACGATGGACTCTGCAAGTGCTGCAAGAAGTGTTTCCTTCTCATCGTAAACGAGGTTTGCGGGATCCAAGCCAAGACCCTTAACGTCGCTGATAAAGAAAAGGGAGCAGAGCTGGCATGAGTTGGTTGTTGAGATCTTGTGAGCGTAGAGGATAGCATCCTTCTCACCGATAACTTCAACGAGTCTCTTCCATGATGTGTACCAAGCCATGTAAGCGTCGTATGTTGCAGCGTCGTTCAGAAGACCCTTCTTCATGTTTGTTACTGCGTTTCTGCCTGCGAGCTCATCATAGCGCTCCTTCTCTGCACCTGTTGCCTCATTCTGTTCTACCAATTTGATTCTAGCCATTTTGTTATTCTCCTTAATAGTGATTCTTTATGTGGTGATTCCATTAAAGTGCCAATTCAAGTATGTCTATTATCTTCTGTGCATCTAAGGGAACATAGTGTCCTACGTTTCCTCCGGCTGTTGCACGTTCAGCCATTGTCTTAAAGTCCTTGTCTGTTATTCCAAGTTCGGAAAGTCTTGTCTTAAGTCCTAAACTCTTGAAGAATCTCTCGAATTCTCCGGACAGAAGGAGTGCTCTTTCCTTCTCGTCGAAATCATAAGGATCTTTGCCGTAAACTCTTGAAGCGAGCAGCGCCGGTCTCCAAGGTTTGATCCCTGCAATGTACTTCGTCCATGCGACGAAAACTATTGCCATTCCTTCACCGTGTGTGATGTTGTATTGTGCGGACAATTCATGCTCGATGCGGTGTGATCCCCAGTCGGCCGATCTTCCGGCATCAAGGAAGTTGTTGTGCGCTACAGATGCGAGCCACTGTATCTCTGCTCTTGCGTTGATATCCCTGGGATCGTCTATAAGCCTTTTCGCATTTACGAGTAAAGCTTTTACTGCGCCTTCGATCAGATAGTCCGTTGTATCTGAATTCTTCTCATCGGAGAAGTATCTTTCGAGCAGGTGCGAAAGCACATCTGCGATGCCTACATATGTCTGGTACTCAGGAAGATTGACCGTGTATCTGGGATTCATGACCGCAAACTTCGGAATGATCCTGTCATCTTCAAAGCCCTTCTTCCACTCACCGTATGAGAGGATGGCTGCATTGGATGTCTCAGATCCGGAAGATGCTGTTGTTGCGATAACGCCGATTCCCAATACCTTCTCAGGAACTGCACCCTTCGAGAAGAAGTCCCAGACATCTCCGTCGTAGGGGATTCCGATAGCGATTGCTTTGGCGGTGTCGATGGAGCTTCCTCCACCGACAGCCAAAACAAAATCTACTTCGTCGGTCTTACCTTGTTCTACAAGTTTTCTTACGAGTTCAATGCTCGGATTGGGTACTACTTCCCTGCTCTCGGAAAACTTGATATTCAATTCTTTTACGGCGTCCCTGATAACTTCGTAAATACCGAGTGTCTCTACAAAATCTCCGCTGGTTACTAATAGGAG
Organism: Saccharofermentans sp.; assembly: GCA_016292155.1. Classification (GTDB taxonomy): domain Bacteria; phylum Bacillota; class Clostridia; order Saccharofermentanales; family Saccharofermentanaceae; genus Saccharofermentans. Next base: position 6,116 of record JAEFBC010000228.1, read on the forward strand.
TGACTTTACGTTATTTTGCTTAAGGAGCTTTGCGAGACTCTTTTCAGACCCTTCACCGAAGACGATCTTCGCGGGGTTATAGTACTCAAATCCGATCATATTTATTACTCCTTAATCAGAAGAGGGGAACGACTGCACCGTCGTATGTATCCTTGATGTACTTGGCAACTTCGGGTCCCTGGAGAACTTCTACAAGCTTCTTGATCGCAGGATCGTTAGCCTTATCTGCAGATGTTGCGATGATGTTTCCGTATGTCTGAGCTGCAAGTCCGTCGTTTGCTTCTACTGCGAGAGCCTGGCTTACGTGGAGGCCGCCTTCAATTGCATAGTTGCCGTTGATGACTGCTACGTCTACGTCAGGAAGTGCTGCTACGAGCTGCTCGGGTGCTAATTCCTTAAACTTGATGTTCTTGGGATTTTCTACGATGTCTTCTACTGTTGCATTGATTCCTGCGTCATCCTTAAGCTTAATGATGCCTTCCTGTGCGAGGAGGAGAAGTGCTCTTGCTTCGTTTGTTACGTTGTTAGGAACTGCTACTGTTGCGCCGTCCGGAAGATCCTTAAGATCCTTTGTCTTGCC
>JAEFBC010000040.1 GCA_016292155.1 Saccharofermentans sp.
CAGGGGAGGCGAAGACCAGGAGATCTGCTTCGAGCAGAGCCTTCTCAATAGGCTGGACCTTCGCGGCGTCCTTGCAGAGATCCTGCTTTGTCAAAAAGCACTGTGTGCATCCGATGCAGAATCCCGGACCGTCTTTGGGAAGATAGAATTCCACTATCTCAGCCTTGTCCCTTAAAGGCGCTAAGAAGCATTCTTTAAGGCGGTATGTGACGCCTTTTTTCTCTGTTGCGTTTATTACTGTTACCTTCATTTTGTTCTCCTATATGGGTGGCCGATCACGCGGCTTTCCACAGTTATAGACGGCAGATCATGCGGCCTTCCACGGCCTGGTCTTATCAAGCCAGCCCTGTTCCTGCCAGTATTTTCTTTCTTCTTCTCCTGCGCCCATGCCTTTTTGCTGCATCATGCGCATCATCGAAAAGATAAAGCGCGTCTTTATGCCTGCATGAGCTTTTGAATTCTTGAGCTTTTTCGCGAGCGCAGCCATATCTTTATTGATCTTTTCTTTAAGCTCAGGCTTTATATGCTCCCAGTCCGTGGTTTGTATAGCTTTGCCATAACTTTTTACGTATGGGACGCCCCAGTAAAGAAGTGTATTTGTGATATCTTTTATGGCTGATTCGGCGCCGGCGCCTGCGGCAGTCGAGATGACAACGGCCTTTTTTGAGAACATGGATGCGCGGGGTTTGTGCGACATCCAGTATGTGAATGTGAGATCGATAAAAGCCTTCATCGGTGCGGATGTGCGCATGCAGTAAGTCGGTGTTGTGAAGATGAGCAGATCGGACTTCTCGACGGCATCCATTATGCGTTTTTTCTCTTCGAAAAAAGGACAAAGGGATTCATCTTTGATGCAGCTGCAGCAGCCTGTGCAGAAGTGATTCAGATCCCTTGGAAGGAAGAATTCGTGAACTTCATTTTCGCCGAGATTCCCGACAAGGATCTTCCCGATGTTATATGTGCTTCCTTTGTGGTTTTGTCCGTTGATTACAGTAATTATCATTAGTTTTCTCTCCCGTAGATCCTGTCGAATTGTTTTATGTGGTCGTCGAGCAATTTCAATGCTTCGGGCTCCCTGTCAGGCTCCCTGTCGCAGATCGTGAGCAGGTAATAGATCGGGGCGTAGAAGTGGAGCGTCATTATCTGAACGTTGTCGGTCTTGAGTATTCCGGCCGTTACCATGAATCCGAAAAGCATTCCCTGATAAGAGAGCGGATCGTCGACATAGATCCTGGAATAGATCTTGGCAAGATCCTCATCATGGAACTGCTCGAGAGTCAGCATCTTTCTGAACTTCTGGTTGTAATCGTCGTGAAGGAAATAGAGAAAGAATTCGCGGCCGAGTTTTAACAGCTGATCTTCGGGCATACCTTTATATATTTCCGCATCAGCAACGGCATCCGATCCATTGATCTGCATGGCCTTTGCCTGCTCTGCAAACCGCTGGTCCATAAGGTCTATGATGGCATCGAAGATCGCCTTCTTGCTCTTGTAATGCTTATAAAGTGACGGCGCCTTGATGCCGACGCGTTCAGCGATATCGCCGACAAAAACATTGGCATAGCCTTTCTCGGAAAAGAGTGTGAGTGCTTCGTCTAATATCCTTTGTTTTGTATCCATATTGACCTCTCGAAAATGTCGGCTAATTCAAATTAGCCAGATTATAGCTAATCCGAATTAGCCTGTCAACGAGATTTTTAACAATATTTTTTGATTGTTCCAAAGATTTGGTATAAAATACCTTTTGGTTCAGAAACCAAAAACAGTACAGAGGGGAAATAGTATGAGCAAAATTGTGTACTTCTTTTTTCAGATCTTTTGGTCGGCTATCGTGGCATCAGTAGTCTGGTTCTTCTTCCCGAAGAGCGGAACATTTGCTTTCGATCTGACAGGCGACTACCGTGAGGCAGGATTGTTCTTCATCGGCGGCGCGGTTCTCTATCTTATCTTTACGATCGTTCAGATCATTCTCGGAAGAGAGACGATAAGAAACTGGTCGAAGGGCATTGCGATCGTTACGATAGTAATTGCAGTAGTTGTTTTCGTTGCAGGCAAGTTCGGCGCACAGTTCGGCACGGCTTTCCTTAAAGATACTCTCGGTATTGCACTTTCGATCCTGGGATAAAAACAACAAGCAAATCATTCAGCAGACACACCGGCCGGTCCGGTGTGTTTTTTTAGAACACAAAGATTACACATAAGACTGATAAAATACAAAATGAGTTAATATAGAGATTAACTTGGGGAAACAAAAAGGAAAAGCGTGCAAATTTAGGCGGGGAACAATCATGAAAAAGAGGAATAGAAACTGGGCAGTTGCGCCTTTAAACATCTCAGCAGTTTTATTGATTGCATCAATGCTGCTTTCAATCGTGTCATGCAGCAAGAAAAAAGAGAGAGTCAGAGAAGTGATCTCTGCAGATACCCCCTTTTATGAGAGTAAGATCACAAAGCTCAACTGCGGCTTCGAAAAAGATGCAAAATTCGCATACTGCAATTATGAATATTTAGGATCTGATGACAGGAATTATTACATCTATTGCGACGGACAATATGAAGAGCCTGCAGATATAGACTGGGATACATATGATTATGTGAGTTATGTTTTCAACTTCATATCAGTAATTGATAAAGCAACCGGAGAACTTGTTAAGAAGATCGATCTTAAAACTATCAAAGGCTATTCTATTTTCCCGGATATTTTTATGTATTCAGACAGCAAGATAATTATAAGATCCGATCCCAGACAAAAAAGCCAGAATGAACAAGACAAATATGTAGTTAGAGAAATACTTTTTGATCTCGAGACAGAGAAAGTATTGGATACCCGTGAAGTGGATTCTGCCGATGGTGCCAGTATCCAGAATGAAACCCGGAACGGTAATTATATAATTTTACCGGTTGTGTATTGGGACCCTGATAGTTATACCGGAGAGACAGATAAATACACCGTGATAGTCATTGATCCGGACGGTACGGAAACGGAAGTAGAGATCGATGAGAAGGATTTCGCAAATAAAACAAATAATATTGTTCCGTTGGACGATAAGAATGTCCTGATCACAGGAAAGGACAACAAGGGCAGAACATGTTATAAGCTTGATCTTGAGACGAAAAAGCTTACCCAAGAAAAAGCGAAAGACTATGAGTGGTTCGATAAGGAATATGTGAATAAATCTTTTACCGGTAAAGACGGAAAGATCTATATGGTGGATTCCTATGGTATTTCACATATCGATCCGAAAGAGAAAAAGATAGAAGAAGTCTTCGATTTCGGCATGAGCGATGTCAACAGCGCAATTATTGATTTTCTGTTTAATATAGTTGAATGCGGTGAAGACTCCATAGTAATGTTCGGACAGATCAATAGAAACAACCTTTTTGAAGCAAATCCGGCAGAGAATTCAGTTCTGATAGAATTCAAAAAAGCAGCAACGAATCCGCATGCCGGCAAGACAGTTCTTGAACTGTACGCTCATCAAGGAATCGATGTGAATACCGGTGAAGCAATAGTCAGATTCAATGAGACTAACAGCAAGTACTATATTAAAGCTGCAGACAGGTACGATCTGTACAAATATTATGAATTTCACAGCACAGCTGACGGCTACGATGATTTCGAAAATGAAGAGCTGAAAATGATTGAAGGTATAAGCAATGAGCTTGCTATAGATATCATGAACGGCGATGGTCCTGATATCCTGATGGATGCCGCTTCATGCGGAAGGCTTTGTAATTCAAATTGTCTTGCAGACCTTACGCCTTATCTCGGAAATCTTGATAATGACACATACTTTATCAACATTATCGAAGGCGCAAAGAAAGACGGCGCACTCTATAACATGCCTCTGACTTTTGCCGTAACAGGCATATTCACCAACGAGAAATATGCAGGGAAATCAGGAGTGGGATTTACTCTTGATGAATATGATAAATATCTGGATGAGACGCTGAACGGCAAGGATTGTATCAGGTCTGGACAGGCATATTATTTTAATCTGCTTTTCAATTCCATGAGTGATAAATTCATTGTAAATAACAAAGCGGATTTCTCCGGAGAAGAATTCGCGAAGATGGCCGAGTTTGTTAAGGATAATGTGAGAGAGAAGGGTGTTACATTAGACGAGATCAATAGCAGCGATGAGTGGAATTATGTATGGATGGGATATCATGTTGAACGCTGCAGCGGATACGGCGGGTTCTTCTCATTAAAGAGTGAGGTGCCCACAGGAACAACGATATTAGGCACTCCTTCAATAGATGGAAAGGGCCCGATGTATAAACTTGAGAGTTCAGCAGCCGTTTCTTCTACCGCACTTGATGTTGCTGCGTGCGCCGAATTCGTGAAGATCTTATTGTCAGAGGATATTCAGACCAACATTGCTTTGGAAGACCGGTTCGTGATCAATAGAAATGCATTTAAGACAGGCGCAGAAGCAGCCTTAAAGTACTATAATGAAGGCGGAAAAAACAGCGGCAGTGGATTTAATGACGTTGACGGCAAGAACGTAACAAAAAAGGACTTTGACAAGATCGATGAGCTCATAGCATCCTGCTCAAATGCTGACTTCTCGGATGCATCGATCAACATAATCCTTGCAGAGGAAATGCCTGCATATTTCCTTGGTCAGAAGAAGCTGGATCAAGTGATCAGGATCGCGCAAGATAGAGTGCAGAAAGTATTAGATGAACGTTAGTGCGGAGGTTCTTATATGGGAATTAAAGCAGCTTATATGGTGCCGCATCCGCCGCTTATTGTACCTGCTGTAGGCAGAGGCGGCGAAAAGGATATCATCGAGACTACCAGGGCTTACGAGCGTGTCGCTGAGCACATTGCGAAGATCGCACCTGATACCATCATCATAACAAGCCCGCATTCGGTAATGTATGCCGACTATTTCCATATCTCACCCGGAACAGGTTCTGCCGGTGATTTCGCCAGGTTCGGAGCGCCGCAGGTAAGCTTTGATGTCGACTACGACACTGAGTTTGTAGAAAGGCTCGAAAAGCTTCTCAAGCAGAATAAATTTCCCGCAGGAACCCAAGGCGAACGCGAAAGAGAATTAGATCACGGTACGATGGTGCCGCTTTATTTCATCAGGAAGCACTACAAGGAAGGCAAGATAATCAGGATTGGATTGTCAGGCCTTCCTCTTGCTGATCACTATAAACTCGGAACGTTTATAAAGCAGGTCGCAGAAGAGCTTGGCCGTAATGCAGTCTTCGTTGCGAGCGGCGATCTGTCGCACAAACTTCAGGATTACGGACCGTACGGCTTCGATCCCGCAGGCCCCGTTTACGACAAGAGGATAATGGAAGCAGCTTCGAAAGCCGACTTCGGAGGCATGCTGGAATTCGATGAAGACTTCCTTGATAAGGCTGCCGA
>JAEFBC010000229.1 GCA_016292155.1 Saccharofermentans sp.
GAAGATGGAAGTCGCAGAGGCTCTCATGGCAGAGGTCGAGAAAAAGTTCCCTGAGACAAAGGGCAAGATAAGGATCCTTGATGTATGGACGCCGGTCTCATATGCAAAGCACTGCAATGCATACAGAGGCGCATACATGGCTTTCGTCGCAGACAGGGATACAAAGACTGTTACCACACCGGGCGTCGTTAAGAAGCTCAAGAACGTTTTCCTCGCAGGCCAGTGGCTCATGGGTTCAGGCGGACTTCCGCCGGCAACCGCGCAGGGCAAATATGCCGCATGGCGTATCTGCAAAAAAGAAGGCGTGGAGTGCAAGTAAGATTATGCATTGACCAAAGGGCTGTCTCAGATATTTGAGACGGCCCTTTTTTATTCTTGCTGTTGTTGATATATTTCAATTGTTGGGATGTAATATGAGATAGTGGTTTTTGTATCCTTGATATAAAATTGGCTTTTATTTTGGAGAATTGTGTTTTCTGATGGGAATATTATCAAAAAGCGATAATGGCTGGGAATTGCATACCATTGCTGATGGTAGCCTTTCTTGTGAGAACTCAAAACTAGACAGCGATGATATAGCAAATGTTGAGGAAATGATCCTGCCGGAATACGGTGAGCGAATGAAGAAGGAACATGTATTTGTTTCATGGGATAACTGGTCAGGAGTATTCATTATGCATATTCCAGGACAACAGACAAATAACTCAGATAGACTGATTAAAGAGATATACAAACGATTAACCGAATGAGGAAATAATATCTGACCATGAACGGTTTTTTAATTATGTTTAAGAGCAAAAAAGTTTTAGTTAAGACAACAGCATTAGTTTTGATCTTATCCTCCATATTGCTTATGCCGGGATGCGGCAGTTTTGAAAAGTACAAATACACATATAAATACGTTGTTGAGGAAAAATCAGACGAGATTTCGGTTGATGATTTGGGTGATATCCATATCGACGGGGATTTCAATAAGTGCAATCGAAATAACATGCTCAAATATGAAGGGTTTTATAGTGGACTGGATTATGTGACACTTGTTTTTGATAATTCTTCTCCGATAAGTCTTCGAAATGTTGAATTATATATAACAAATAATGTTTGGATTGGTAGTTTTTTTGATGGAATCCTGTATCGCAAAGAGAAGGGGAAAAAATATGTGGAATATAAATTTGCTACTATTTTTCATGGTGCAGATAATCAAATGGATACAGTCATGGATAGACGCGAATTTAAACTCCCGACAAAAGAATCAGAGCCTTTGTCGTATTATAAGATCTGCATTTTGCCATTTGTTGGTTTCAGTGATATAGAATACGATGCCTGTGTATCTAAATACACACAGACAGACGTAGTGCAGCAGTCCGGATATGGTTGCGAATGGACTGACTATAAATATAATGTGGTTTATCAGTATTACTTTGCTGATTCCAATAAATGGGAAACAAAGAAGTATAACGACTGCATGACGGATTGGTCTCCGGTTTTTTAATTCTGCCAATTCACCTATACCCGCATTGTATATTTCCATGGCTTAGGTTAACTGCTTTCAAATGTTATAATAATTTTATTCTGATAAAGGATAGGGATAAGGTTATGGCAAAAGAATGGTCTAATGAGAGCGGCGATATTTTCGAGAGATTCGCAGCAGGGATCGATGATGCGATCAGCAAGGGCGGGAATCTGGACGCAGCTGACCGCGATCTGAATTATGGCATCAAGCTTCAGCACGACAGGCTTGAGAAGCATGGCGTGACCATGAAGATGGATATAACGCCGAGAGGCATGTGGACGGAAGGATTTAAGCTGGGGCGCTTCCAGGGCGACGATCATTTCGAGTTCTATAAGGAGAGCCGCACCTGCAAAAAGGATGAGTCCTATTACAAGAACGGCAGGCGCCTATATAGAAATGTGGACAATTACAAGCTTTCCCAGACGGTAACGGATTTTGCGACGGAGGAAAAGCCTGCTGACAGACAGTATAAATGTCCTTCGTGCGGAGCTGTATCCACAGTTGCTCAGCTCGTTGCAGGGTGCCCTTACTGCGGAACCAAATTCAAGACATCTGAATTCTATCCGAAGATAACTAACTACTATTTCAATCTGGATATCGGTTACAAATCAGGAAGGGCTGCAAAGATCTGCAAATGGTCGATCCCGATCACATTTGCCGCAATAATTACTCCGTTTCTTTTATTCAGCTGCAGTTCTGCGCTCGCAAAACACACTGCCAGTCCATGGGGTATTTTCATGATAGGCCTGATCATAGCTTTGATCTTCGGCCCCACTTTCGGTTACTGCATTGCTTATTGGATAGATAAGTTAAAGTATGAGACCAACGATGCCAGAAGAAACAAGATGTCCACGATCTACGAGGATTCGAGAAGGGTCTTCAAAGATTATATGGAGAAGCTCTCTCAGGAATATTCATATGAATACTTTGCAGACAAGACAGTAGCCCTGATAAAGATGCTCATCTATTCCGACAAGCCGGAAGAACTGACATTCTATAACGGACCGGCAGTAGATCCGTCACTCCAGAATATCCTGAATGTCACGTCATTAGGTGAAGTCGGCGTCACGAGGATGGAGGTCATCGGTGATTACGTAGTCGTTAATGCCAATGTGCATCTCGATGACACTTACATTAACGGTGACCGGATACAGGTTGTAAATGAAATGTTCAGAGTCGTCATGAGGAAGAACATCACAAAGCCTGTTAACTTAGGCTTCAATATCACGAGCCTTCATTGCCCGAGCTGCGGAGGTTCTTACGATGCCACCAGGACGAAGCTCTGTCCCCACTGCGGTTCTGCAAACAGGATCGAGGATGTCGACTGGGCTGTAGATTTTCTTGGCAGATAACTGCTGACTGAAGGAGGGGGTACATATGGGATTTTTCGACAGATTTAAGAAGAAAGAAGAGCCTAAGGATATAGGACCTTTGTTCCTTTACAGCGAAAAGGAACTGGAGGAAGTAGATGCCTATATCGCGAAGGCTTTCGGAAAATTCGAAAATGTCTTCCATGAGCTTGTATCTCCTGATATCCACCTTGATGTCTGTATTGTTCCGCCCACGGACGATGAGCCCTTCTATAAGCTTGTCACAATGGGTGCGGGCGCTTATGAGATGAAGATCCCGGAGAAGTGGAAGGAGTGGCACATCGAGCGCGCGGAATACGTTATTTACGTTCCCAAGGACTGGAAGATCAACAGCGAAGCTATGAACGACTACTGGCCGATCAAGGTGCTTAAGGATACTGCACGCCTTCCTATCTGGTGCGACACATGGCTGTCTTTTGGTCATACGCTGCAGGCAGATGAAGCGGGAACCGCATATGCTCCGGGCACTAGGTTCAACAGCGTGATCCTTGATTTCTGCGAGAACCACCAGGGCGAAGTAAGATTTGAGACATCTACGGGCAAGATGATCACTTTCTATCAGGTAATCCCGCTTTTCCCTGAGGAACTGAAGTTCAAAATGGATAACGGTGATGCGGGTTCGCTTTTCGACAAGTTCGAAGAGAAGGGAATCGAATACAAAGTTGTAGACAATAACAGAAGAAGCGCGTTGGAGTAACACATGAAGATCAAGACCAAAACGATCAGCTACGATGAAGCAATGAGCCTTCCTTCGTGGGAGCACAAGCAGCCGAAAAAGCCATCCAAACTTCTAGCAACGGTAGCCCGCATAGCACTTGGCGGAGAACTCAAACAGGTTGATTTCTCATGCGAGAAGATCGACATGGAGAGAGCAGGCGACGGACCGTGGATGATACTCATGAATCACTGCAGCTTCACCGATCTCTCTATCGCTTTTGAAGTCTTGAAGGGACGCCCGTTCAGCATCGTCTGCACATCTGACGCACTCGTTGGAAAAGAAGGCCTGATGAGATCTTTAGGATGCATTCCGACGCGAAAATTCGTATCTGACATGTCGTTGATCTCTGATATGGATCATGCGCTTACAGTAAACAAAGCAAGCGTTCTCATGTACCCTGAGGCAGGCTATTCGCTTGACGGTACAGGCACGAGGATCCCCAGAAGACTTGGCGTTCTTCTTAAGAAGCTCAAGCACCCTGTCGTCATGATCACCACTTTCGGTGCGTTCACAAGAGATCCACTCTATAACAATCTTCAGAAGAGAAAGGTCAAGGTCACATGCCAGATGAAGTGCCTTTTCACGCCTGAAGAGCTGGCAAATACAAAGGTCAGGGAGATCGATGAGATCGTTGATAAGGAGTTCACGCTGGACTATTTCAAGTGGCAGCAGGACAACAAGATCGAGATAGATGAGCCTTTCAGAGCAGACGGCCTTAACAGGATCTTATATAAGTGCCCGCACTGCATGACCGAGGGCGAGACAGAAGGTAAAGGCATCACACTGACGTGCAATAAGTGCGGCGCTGTTTATGAACTCGACACTCTGGGCAGGCTTAAGGGCGTTAATGTGGAGCCTAAGTTCACGCATATTCCTGACTGGTTTGCATGGGAAAGAGCTCTCATAAAAGAGGAGATCGAGAACGGCACATATAAGCTCGACGTTCCTTGCGACATAGCGATCTTGAAGGATTCCAAGGCTCTTTACATGGTTGGCACCGGAAGGCTTTTGCACGACAATAACGGATTCGTTTTAGACGGCTGTGACGGCAAGCTCCATTACGAGCAGTCACCGGCCGCTTCATACAGCGTCAACTCTGATTATTTCTGGTATGAGATCGGCGATATCGTCTCTATCGGAACCAACGAATGTCTTTACTATTGCTTCCCGAAGGAAGGCGACATCGTTGCAAAGACAAGGCTTGCAGCAGAAGAATTGTACAAGCTCTCAAAGGGAAAGACTTCGTCGGAAAAAGATTAAGCCTTATTGAATGTTCTCGCAAACTTTACGGGATCTATCTGATACAGCTCCTCGCCAAGTGCGTCGCTCGCTTCTATTAGCATGCGCTCGTATGTGCACTGGAGGGGCGATACCCGGTTCTCGTCGCCGGTATTCATTCTGTTCGCGCATCCGCAGGAATTGGTGCAGCGCTTAACGAGATCACAGCCGGTGCAGGTCTTTGGAGTGGAAGATCTTTTCGCGATCTCAATAACCTTCGCATCGTTTATGCCGTCGAAAACATTGCCCAGAAGATATTTCTCATCACCGATAAATGAAGTGCACGGGTAAAGGTCACCCTTAGGCGTTACGGGCATCTGTCTGACACCAAGATGGCAGCGCTCGGCAGGGTTCTTATCCTTAATGCATTCGGTGATCTTCGAATAGATAGGGCCTACGAAAATGCGGTCGTTCCTGATGAATAATTGCTTAATATATTGGCATGTCTGATCGAGCTGGTCCTTTAAGATGTCAAGATCTTCGTCAGTCCAGTTGACCTTCCTGCCGTAAGCGAGAACGAATGAGAGCTTCCTGAATCCAAGCTCGTGAAGATACTTAACTGATTCAGCATAGTGCGAGACAGCCTGGGGCGCGATCGTAGCCATAGCGGTCGATTCGGGGAGGTATTTTAAAAGCAGCTTTGCCTTCTCTTCGACTACGGAAGAAGTCGGCTTTCCGCCTGCGAAGATCCTGCAGACATCCTGGGCCGTGCCGTCGAAAGACAGGCCGATGCCCATTTTCGCTTTTGCTGCGCGCCTTAGGAATTCATCGTCGAGAAGGGAGCCGTTGGTGGTCATCTTGCAGTCAAATCTGATACCGGTCTTTTTGGACTTTTCCTTGCAGTAATCGAGGGCCTTGTAGATCAGGTCCTTCTTGAGCAAAGGTTCACCGCCAAAGAAACACAGGCCTGCTCTTTGGCCTCTCGAGAAGGCAAGATCGCAGGCCGCAATGAGGACATCTTCAGTCATGTCCCTGGGGCATTTCTCACGGATGCAGTAACTGCAGTCCATGTTGCAGTTGTCTGTCAGATGCAGTGTCAGATTCATAAGA
>JAEFBC010000230.1 GCA_016292155.1 Saccharofermentans sp.
ATTATTTGTTAAAATGGCAGGTAGTGATAAAATATCATGACTAAAAATATCATTTTTTAGGAGATTTTTAATGGCTAATTCTAAGAACGGCAACTACGGCGGCGGTGATTCAAGAGAAGTCTTGAGTTGTTCTTTCTGCGGCAAATCCGAATATGAGGTACCGAGACTCTTCTCCGGTTTTAATTGCTATATCTGCATTGATTGCATCAGAACAGCATACGGTATCGTAGCTGAAGAAGAGAAGGTCAGCAAGAAGCGCAAGATGCGCAGCATCAAGCCCAAGAAGCTTGTTACTCCTCGTGAGATCAAGGAGAAGCTCGACTGGTATGTAATCGGCCAGGATGAAGCTAAGATTGCTCTTTCTGTTGCTGTTTATAACCATTACAAGAGAGTTTATTCAGATCTTCCCGCTGATGATACGGAGATCTCCAAGAGTAATATCCTTTTGCTCGGACCTACAGGTTCAGGTAAGACACTCCTTGCCCAGACACTTGCAAGGATCCTTAATGTACCTTTCGCAGTTGCAGATGCTACAAGCCTTACACAGGCAGGTTACGTCGGTGAAGACGTTGAGAATATCCTCTTGAAGCTCATCATTGCAGCTGATTATGACATTGAGCGTGCCCAGACAGGTATCGTATATATCGACGAGATCGATAAGATCACCAAGAAGTCTGAGAATGTATCTATTACACGTGACGTAAGCGGTGAGGGCGTTCAGCAGGCACTCCTTAAGATCCTGGAGAGCACTGTTGCCAATGTTCCCCCGAAGGGCGGAAGAAAGCATCCTAACGAAGAGTGCATCAAGATCGATACGACCAATATTCTCTTTATCGTAGGCGGTGCATTTGACGGTCTCGATGAGATCATTGCACAGAGAGTAGAGCAGAAGCAGTACGGCTTCGGTGCTGAAGTACAGTCCAAGAAGGACCGTAACAGCGGCTTCTATTTCCACGATGTTAAGCCTGATGACCTTATGAAGTTCGGTCTTATCCCTGAGTTCATCGGACGTCTTCCTGTTACCGTTGCTCTGGATAAGCTTGATACCGAAGCTCTTGTTAAGGTTCTTACAGAACCCAAGAATGCGATCATCAAGCAGTATCAGAAGATGCTCAAGATGGATGATGTTGATCTTGTTTTCGAGGAAGACGCAATAAGAGCCATCGCCGAGAAGGCTATCGAGCAGAATACCGGTGCGAGAGGCTTAAGATCCATTATCGAAGCTTCTATGAGAGACGTTATGTATAACGTTCCTTCCGAGAAGGATGTTAAGGAATGCATCATTAAGAAGGAGACAATCGTTGAAGGCAAGCAGCCTGTGCTCATCTACAAGAACGGCACTCAGGAGCGAGGTTTCAGTGATTCGAATGCTGCAGGCACGGCATTAGGTGTCAGCTGATAAAGCAGTAACTAAAAAAGACTATTAAAAGGAGGAATTAATCTATGGCAGAATCTTATAATCTTTGTCTTGATATCGGTGGTACCAAGGTGCTTGGCGTTGTGTTCAACTCCAAGAAAGAGATCGTGTACAGACTCAAGAAGAAGACAAAAGCCGGCGGTGATTCCTCCGAGAACGTTGAAGAAGTTATCATCAACGTTGTAAGAGAGCTTATAAATACATCCGGCATCAAGAAGAGCGATATCCATGCGATCTCCGCAGGCGCTCCCGGTGTTATCAATCAGGAGACAGGCGTGGTCCTTTTCTCACCCAATCTTCCCTGGAGGAACTATAACATCAGAAAGCCCATCGAGAAGGAATTCGGTTGTCCTTTCTACATCGGCAATGACGTTAATGTCGGCGTTCTGGGTGAATATAAATTCGGTGCCGCTAAAGGCTATAAGAATGTCGTTGGTCTCTTCGTAGGCACAGGTATGGGCGGCGGCCTGATCCTGAACGGCGAGCTTTTCACAGGCAACGAGTTCAAGGCAGCCGAATACGGCCACATGATCCTTGATCCTGAGGGACCTTTATGCAACTGCGGACAGAGAGGATGCCTTGAGGCTTTCTCAAGCAAGCAGGGCATGTCTTCATATATCAGACAGCAGGTCGCAAGAGGCAGAAAGTCTTCAATGGCAGAAGCTGTTGCTGACGGAGTCTTTAAGTCCAAGGCTCTTAAAAATGCTCTTGCGGAAGGCGATACAGTCGCAAGAGAAGCTGTTAACCGTGCATGCCATTACCTTGCAATCGCATCAGGCAATCTGGTTAATACTTTCAGCCCTGATGTCGTGGTATACGGCGGCGGTGTCATCGAAGCTGTCGGTGATATATTTATCGAGAAGATCCTGGCTGAAGTAGACAGATACTGCATGCCTTCGATCAGAGCTACAGTAGATTTTAAGAAAGCTGCATTGGGAGATGATTCCATTCTCTACGGTGCACTTTCAATGATAAAGAAGTAAGAGAGGGTTTTAAAAAGAAGTTATGGCAAGAATTGATTCAATCAGCAAGGCGTTTGATCCCAATGAGGCCGAGACAAGGCTTTATACAAAGTGGATGACAAGCAACTATTTCCAGCCGAAGGCAGGCAAGACAGGGAAGAAGTTCTCTATCGTGATGCCTCCGCCGAATATCACAGGTCAGCTCCACATGGGTCACGCACTGGACAACACTTTGCAGGATACCCTCACAAGATATAAGAGAATGGCAGGCTACGAGACACTCTGGCTTCCCGGTACAGATCACGCTTCTATCGCAACAGAGGCTAAGATCGTTGAGGCTATGCGCAAGGAAGGCATCACCAAGGATGATTTGGGACGCGAGAAGTTCCTTGAGAGAGCATGGGCTTGGAAAGAGCAGTACGGCGGCAGGATCGTAGAGCAGTTAAAGAAGATCGGTTCTTCCTGTGACTGGTCAAAAGAGCGCTTCACAATGGATGAGGGATGCTCTGAAGCAGTTAAGGAAGTATTCGTTAAGTATTATAATCAGGGCCTTATCTACAGAGGCGAGAGGATCATCAACTGGTGCCCTCACTGCCTTACATCCATCTCCAATGCTGAGGTAGATTATGCAGACCAGGCAGGTCATTTCTGGCATTTAAGATATCCTTTCGAGGACGGCACAGGTTATATCGACCTTGCAACAACAAGACCTGAGACACTCTTAGGCGATACAGCTGTTGCTGTTAACCCTAAGGATGAGCGTTATAAGGACGTTATCGGCAAGATGCTCATTCTGCCTCTTGTCGGCCGTAAGATCCCTGTTATCGCTGATGATTATGTTGATATCGAATTCGGTACCGGTGCCGTTAAGATCACACCTGCACATGACCCTAACGACTTCGAAGTCGGACAGCGTCATGGCCTTGAGGTAATCACTGTTCTTACAGAGGATGCCAAGATCACTGAGGATTATCCGAAGTATGCAGGCATGGACAGATACGAAGCAAGAGAAGCTATCGTAAAGGATCTTGAAGAGGGCGGATTCCTTACTGAGATCGAGGATTATTCCCACAACGTAGGTACATGCTACAGATGCGGCACAACTATCGAACCCCGTGTATCACTCCAGTGGTTCGTTAAGATGGAAGAGCTTGCTAAGCCCGCCATCGAGGCAGTAAGAAACGGTTCCATCAGATTCGTTCCTGAGAGATTCTCCAAGAACTACTTCAACTGGATGGAAGACATCAGAGACTGGTGTAACTCTAGACAGCTCTGGAGGGGACACAGGATCCTAGCTCACTAATGCGATGACTGCGGCGCGCTAGTCGGTCCACAGGATG
>JAEFBC010000231.1 GCA_016292155.1 Saccharofermentans sp.
ACGCCCTTGAAACTTCTGAGACGGATCGTCTTACCATCGTAATCAGTGCCTACCATAACGTAGAACACTTCGCTTTTTTCCAGTTTCTCTTTATTCAGCTGTTCTTCTGCGCTGAGCGTGCTTTGTGTCACAACATTTTCTCCAGGCTTTCCATGGAGACTGCTTTGTGTCACAACTTTTTCTTCAGGCTTTTCATGGAGACTGCTTTGTGTCTTACCCTTCTCAGGCGCCTTGCCGCATGAGGCAGCTGCAAGCGTTAGCGCTGCGATCAGGATCACAGAAATAAATTCTTTAACGGATCTCATATCATTCCCCTCACCCTGCCATCGTCTCTTCCGGCTTCTCAGTCACGCTGACCTTGCCGAGATCCTCAGGATATTTCCACACGATTGTGTATTCCACACCGACTGCTTCGCCGACGGTCTTGATATAGTTCTTGATAAGCTCCTTGGCGTTGGAGCGTGCGTTGGCGAGCAGAGCCTGGTTCTTCTCGGCGGCGTTCTTCATCTCGTTCTGGGCCTGCTTGAAGGCTTCTGTCTGCTCTTCGGGGCTAGGCTTTTTCGCCTTCGGATCGAAATAGAATGAATCCGCAGTAAGCGATTCCTCGCTGACGATTACGTCCTGGACTTCCGCTTCGGGCAGCGTGATGGTTACGACGTTATCTTCGCTGACTTCGACCTTCAGTTTGGAGACGTCGATGCCGATCGTAACGATGCCTTCGTACTCGACCCAGAAGCGCATGTTCTTCTTCTCCCAGAATTCGTACCATTCGGGATTGAGCTCCCTGTCAGATTTTGCAACGTTATGGAAATAGCAGTCGACCGTGGCAAGCTCTGCGATCTCACGCATCTCGTTGATCTCGATCGTCGACTCAGGCTTCTTCTCTTTATCTTTTTTCTCTGTGTTGCAGCCGGCCATCGTAAGGAGGAGGGAAAATGCCAGGACACAATTCATGATCTTCTTCATCTCTTGTCCCTCCATACGAATCTGACGGTGTATTTCTCTTCGAGCTTGTCGACGAACGGCATGACGAGACCCTTTACCAGCCTCTCGCCGTTCTCCTTGGCGTACTTATAGATCTCTGCCTGTTTCCTGGCTCTCTCGGAGACATCCTGCTTGCAGATCTTGTATGCGTCGGCAGAGATCGTCTCTGTCTTGACCTTCTTGCCGACGACTATGTAATCCATTTCTTCAATCTTTATCTTGGGTTCGAAAATTTCGATCTCCGGAAGACTTATAACGATCTCTTTCTTATCGTCATCTTTTGTTATCTCGATATTCTTGAGGTCAAAGCCTGCATTGACCGTGGCGGTGTATGCCACGTAGTAGTCGACTTCTCCGGGCTTGTCGGCGTTATAGACGGTTGCGACACCGTTATATATGACTTCGTATGTTGAGAGGGAACTGTTCTTTACGACCTTCTCGAGTGTTGAGACGGCGTCGACTTCCTGGGGACCGGGGCCCTTATTGGCCTTTGAGGAATTGATCTTGAAGACCAGGACCACAGCAGCAATGCACACTGCAACGATCGCGACGCACACGGCGATAACCTTAGCTTTTCCGTATCCTCCGATACTTCTTATAGCTCTGGCTATTGCTTTCGCATTCCTTTCTTCTCTGTTCATATATGCTCTCCCTTTAAGCCGAAAGCTGCCCTTGATCTGAACTTATTTAAAATATACCTTTTGGAGATTTTCAAAACAACCTGATATTTGGGGAATCTGAAAGAACTGTCTCTTCTCCTTCTTTTCGCCCCCTCCCCAAAAGCCCTCTTGACAACGCCGGCATTTCATCAGATAATCACTTTGACACAAGTGAATTGTGCAAAAGTGATTACAGGACAGGAATGAGGCAGACTGACATGAAGAGATCTAAAAAGTACGACACATTAAAGCTTGAGAACCAGGTGTGCTTCCCCCTCTACGCATGCTCCAAGGAACTTGTAAGCCAATATACTCCCTCCCTTAAAAAGCTCGGGCTTACCTACACTCAGTACATCGTCATGATGGTCATGTGGGAACATGAGAGCGTATCTTCAAGAGATCTTGCCCAAAAGCTCCACCTTGATTACGGTACATTGACGCCCGTACTCAAGAAGCTCGAGAGCATCGGATATCTCACAAGACAGAGAGATCCCGAAGATGAGCGTCTCCTCATCCTGAACCTTACAGACAAGGGCGAAGCCATAAAGGACGAGGCTCTTAAGATCCCGCCCTGCATCGCATCCTGCGTAGGCCTTAACGAAGAAGAATTCAAGATGCTTTATATCCTTACATACAAAGCCTTGAGCAACATGGAAAATGCTAAATGCAATAAGTAACCCCTAAGAAAGGCAACACATGAGCGTATACGAATTTACAGTAAAAGATAACAAAGGAAACAGCGCTTCTTTATCCGAATTTAAGGGCAAGGTGCTCCTGATCGTTAACACCGCGACCAAGTGCGGCTTAACGCCCCAGTACGAAGGCCTTGAGAGCCTTTATGAGAAGTACAAGGACCAGGGATTTGAGATCCTTGATTTCCCCTGCAACCAGTTCGCATTCCAGGCACCGGGAGACGCTGAGGCGATCGACAGCTTCTGCACATTGAAGTACAACACCAAGTTCCGCCGTTTCGAGAAGATCAAGGTAAACGGCAAAGATGCTGCCCCTCTCTATCAGTATCTTAAGCAGCAGAAACCGGGCCGCATCGAGTGGAATTTTGCGAAGTTCCTTATAGACAGGAACGGCGAGGTCGCTGAGAGGTTCGCTTCCACAGCCAAGCCTGAGACATTAACAGAATCAATAGAGAAACTTTTGTAATTATCCAAGGAGATATCTACATGACATACGCAGTCAGATATTACACACAGACAGGCAACACAAAGCGCCTTGCAGAGGCGATCGCAAATGAACTCGGCGTCGAAGCCCTCCCCCTCAGTGCGCCCATCATGGAGAAAGTAGATGTGCTTTTGCTCGGCAACTCCTACTACGCATTCACGATCGCACCTGAAGTAAGAGACTTTGTTGCAGGTCTTAATAAAGCAATGGTCGGTAAGATCGTTAACTTCGGAACGGCCGCCATGATGAACTCGACTTACAAGAAAGTAAGATCCGTAGCAGCCACCAGAGGCATCCCCGTTCTCGATAAGGAATTCCACTGCAAAGGCGAATTCAAGGGCATGAACAAGGGCCGCCCGAATGAATCAGACCTCAAGGCAGCGCGCGAATTCGCAAAGGCCTTAAGAAAGGAGCTCGGCTGATGACTAAAGTATTAGTTGCATATTTCTCCGCGAGCGGAGTTACAAAAAAGCTCGCTGCAAATCTTGCTGAAGCAACCGGCGGCGACCTCTTCGAGATCGTTCCTGAAGAGCTTTATACAAAAGCTGACCTCAACTGGATGAACCCTCTAAGCAGGAGCTCCGTTGAGATGAAAGACCGCTCCTCCCGCCCCGCGATCGCTTCTAAAGTTGAAGATATGTCTGCCTACGACGCAGTATTTATCGGCTTCCCGGTGTGGTGGTACAGAGAGCCTTCGATCATTGACACGTTTGCAGAAAGCTACGATTTTTCCGGCAAGACGATCATCCCGTTTGCAACATCAGGCTCCAGCGGCATCGGCTCATCCGGTGAGAACATTGCCGCCCTCGCCAAAGGCGCGAAAGTCAGCGCCGGCGAGCGCCTCAAAGCAAGCGCCTCAGTCGAAGAACTGAAAGACTGGGCTTCCAAATGGCTGTAAGGGTGTAGATACTTTTCTTTTGCAAGGCTGTTCCGTTATGGAGCAGCCTTAATTTTGCTTATTTAGCAGGCATGCGCCGCATACCCCCAAGGGGTATGTTAAATGTAATTGTGGTTCTCCAACGGACTAATTTTGCAAAAACACATTTTAGTCCGTCGCGGGATTTTCGCGCACCAATGATCAAACTTGCTCGAAAACCTCCCTTGACCTGGAGTCAACTCCAAGTTGTAGAATTAAACTATCAGCTAGACAAATAAGCGGTTGGAGGTACCCACCATGACTATTAAAGAGGTGTGCGAGAAGTACAACATCACGGCCGATACTCTGCGCTACTACGAGCGCGTCGGCGTTATTCCGCCGGTCACAAGGACCGCCGGCGGCATCAGGGATTACAGGGATCAGGACATCGATTGGGTAGAGAACGCGATCTGTTTCAGGGATGCCGGGATGCCCGTGGAGATGCTCATCGAATATGTGAAGCTTTTCCAGGAGGGTGATACGACGATCGATGCCAGGGCGAATCTCCTGAAGGAAGCAAGGGAGACGATCCTTGAGGCACGCAAAAAGTATGACATCGCACTCGAGAAACTCGACTACAAAATAGGTCGTTACGAGATTGCGCAGAAGACCGGCATACTCTCATGGGACGATTGCGACGACAGCGGCGCAAAGAGGAAAAAGCATCAGTAGGAGGTATTACATGATCAGGAAAATACTCAGCGCATTATGTGTGACAGCGATGGCGTTGGCAGCAGTATCGTGCGGCGCGGCGCCTTCTGAAAGCGCTTCTGATACCACCTCAGGCAGCACGGTCACGGAAGCCGCCACGACCACCGAGGCTGCCACGCCCACAGAGGTCACAAGCGAAGCAACTTCTGAAGCAACAAAACCCGACGCTAAGTCAGACACTCTCGTCGTCGTCTTTTCGTGCACGGGAACGACAAAAAGTGTTGCAGATAAGATCGTCTCGATCACTGGTGCAGACCTCTATGAGATAGAGGCAAAAGAGCCTTATACCGATGCCGACCGCGACTGGACTGACAAGAACAGCAGGTGCACCAAAGAACAGAATGACAAGTCCGCAAGGCCTGAGATCAGCAGCAGTAAGATCACGCTTGACGGGTATAAAACGATCTTCATCGGCTATCCGATCTGGTTCGGTCAGGAGCCGAGGATCATGGATACATTTGTCGAGAGTTACGACTTCGGCACCGCTGCGGTCATTCCCTTCTGCACATCAGGTTCAAGCGGCATCGGCAGCAGCGGCAAAGACCTTGCGAAGAATGCAGGAAGCGGCAGCTGGCTCGAAGGAAAAAGATTCGGAAGCAGCGTCACTGAGGACGAATTGAAGTCATGGATCGGCAGTCTTGGTCTGCAAAAAGGAGAAAGCACAATGGTACTTAAGATATCAGGCACGGAAGTACCGGTCATTTGGGAAGACAATGCGTCGGTAAAAGAGCTGCAGAAGCTTGCCGCAAGCGGCCTTAAGATCAGCATGTCGAAGTACGGCGGATTCGAACAGGTCGGCCCCATCGGTCAGAAAATAACAAGGAGCGACAATCAGACGACCACTGCGCCTGGTGATATCGTTCTTTATTCAGGCGATCAGATGGTCATCTTCTATGGCTCCAATTCATGGTCCTACACGAGACTCGGCAAGATCGATCTGCCTGAGGACAAGATAAAAGAACTCCTTTCCAATGGAGATGTAACGGTAACACTTGAGATTAAATAAAGGAGAATCAGACAATGCAGAAAGCAGTATTAGAACTTACTCAGGAATGGGATAAGACTTTCCCGAAAAGTGACAAAGTCGACCACAGCAAAGTTACATTCATCAACCGCTACGGCATCACGCTCGCAGCTGACATGTATGTGCCGAAAGATAAGGAAGGAAAACTTCCTGCGATAGCAGTGTCAGGTCCTTTCGGCGCGGTCAAGGAACAGTGCTCCGGACTCTATGCACAGACGATGGCAGAGATGGGTTTTCTCACTATCGCGTTTGATCCTTCTTTCACAGGCGAGAGCGCCGGCGAGCCCAGATATATGGCATCTCCCGACATCAATACAGAAGACTTCATGGCGGCAGTGGATTACCTGTCCCTGAACGACAGGGTTGATCCTGAACGCATAGGAATAATCGGTATCTGCGGCTGGGGCGGCATGGCGCTTAACACCGCAGCGCTCGATACGAGGATCAAGGCAACCGTCACGTCGACCATGTACGATATGACGCGCGTTAATGCAAACGGTTACTTCGATTCTGAAGATTCTGAAGAACAGCGTTATGCGAAGAAACAGGCCTTGTGCGCTCAGCGCCTTGAGGACCTGAAGAACGGCTCCTATAAGCGTGCCGGCGGATGCCTCCCCTTGCCCGTTCCTGATGATGCACCTTTTTTTGTAAAAGACTACAGTGGGTACTACAAGGACAGGGCTTATCACGCGAGATCACTTAACTCCAATGAAGGCTGGAACGTAACAGGATGCGAATCCTTCATGAACCAGCCGATCCTCAAGTATTCGAATGAGATCAGGAGTGCCGTGCTCATCATCCATGGCGAAAAGGCCCACTCATGCTACTTCTCAAAAGACGCCTACGCCAACATGATCAAAGGCAGCAAATATACTGACAACAAGGAAATCATGATCATCCCCGGCGCGGTCCACACAGACCTTTACGATAACCTCGATGTGATCCCTTTCGACAAGATCTGTCAGTTCTTCACTAATTATCTTTAATACCGCCAAGGAAGTTTATGGTGAATAAGAAATTAAAACCGTCCTGCGGTCACGAAGACAGACGGCGACAAATATTATTTTGACTGGCCCGAAATGCAGCTCGAAGATTACTTCAGAAGATTCGGCAAAGAGGCCGTTGTGTTAAGGCCGCGCTCTTTGAAAGACAAGCTCTCCCAATACTACAAAGAAGCTGATGAAGCGTACGGAAAATAAGCAAAATCAAGCATAAAAAAAGCAGTCCGATGGCCAATCGGACTGCTTAGTTTTTAAAAAAGGATCGCTAATGTCGTTTTCATGTCAAACGTAGCCTTATTATATATCCTTACGCAGGATTTTTCCACAAAAAATCGCAAAAAATGAGTCTTAAAATTTTATTGCGAATTTCCCTCACCGGTCTCATCATTACCGTCGTCATCTTCATCGCCGGTATCTTCAAAGAAAGGGAATTCATCAAGCACATTACGCGATCCGATGACAGCACCAAACTGACATTCGATGTATTCTGCAAGAGTCTTTATGATCTCCTTCTTGTCAGTCATATCTTCGAGCCGCATATCGAGTTTCTGGATCTCAGGTCTTGCGTTGATCTCTTCGATCACATACTCGCCGTCTTCTTCTCCGAACTTCTCCATGATCGCATTCTCGTAATTCAGAGCGTTGAGCATCTCATTAAGATAACGCTCGGTCAGTTCGACGAAAGCATTGTAGTAATCTTCCTTCGACCAGGAATCGGGATCGTTGATCAGGCTGTCCATATTCTCTCGGAAATTACCTTCGTTTATCATATCTTTACCTCCTTCAAATCAAGAGTGCGGACTGATATTTATATTTTAGAGGGCAGGCATTGAAGAATCAATGAGGGAAGAAAAATGTGTCCCAAAAACCGGAGAAAAAATTCTCTCTTACGCGATCTCTTTTTCGAACCTAGTGATGACATTTTTTATATCATCAGTCAGATATTCATTTGCCTTGCAGATCAGATCTTCAGGCATGCCCCAATAAGCTTCGGCGATAGCCCCCGCGATGGCTGCAAGTGTATCCGTGTCGCCTCCGATATACATGATATTGCGTATGCACTCCTCGTAGGACGAAGCCTCCAGGAAACATGTGAATGCTTCAGGCATAGTCTGCATGCAGTCTTCAACATGGTGGTAACCGGGACGTATCTCATCCAAGGTCCTTGAGAGATCGTAGCCGAATTCATTTTCGATGTATTCTGAGATGTCTTTGAGAGCAGCGCCATGCCTTGCCATGAATATCGCTGCCGCTGCAGACTCCGCACCTTTTATGCCTTCAGGATGGTTGTGCGTGATCTCAGCAGTCCACCTCGCGACTTCCCTCGTGCGCTCGATGGAATCATAAAGCCAGCCGGCCGCCGACACTCTCATCGCCGAACCGTTGCCATAGCTTCCATAGGGCTCAGATTTATCGCTTAATACCCACGCTTTGAATCTGTTGCCGTAACCTGCATAAGGGTATCTCTGGCCCCATTTCTTGAGGGAGCTGATCAGCTTATCCTTAATAGTCTTCTCGTCAGCATCCCTGCCGGCATCCATGAGTGCTTCCGCAACAGCTATGGTCATAACCGTATCATCGGTATACTTGCACCTCTTGCCGAAGAGCTCAAACTCCCTGCTCTTATTGCCTTTGTCGAACTCGAACTGACTTCCGATAATGTCGCCTGTAATTGCACCGTACATACATATCCTCCTTATTCACTTTTGTGGTTTGTTGATAGCAGGATTATAGCGGAGATCCAGCCCGCTATTGTCGAATGGAAAGCGACATTTAAAAAGCCCGCTCACATCAGCCTCTTATACACATCCAGGAGGCTCTCCATCTGGTACTTCAAAAGCCACGCCGCGTTGCTGTATTCGACCTCAGCTTTGAGGACTTCGATCAGCCTGGGATAGTATTCTTCGGTTTCCTTGATCATGCGGTAGATCCGTTCTCTTGAAAGGCCCCCTGACATGGTCGTGATATTGTTCGTGCGGTCGATGCACTTGATGAGGGCCGCCTTGGGATTTGTGGCGATCAGGCCGTAGTATTCCTTCAGGACTTCGCTCCTGTTCTCCGGAGTGGTCTTAGAACACGTCAGAAGGCGCACCAGTTCCTTCGTCTCGTCATTTACGGGTAATTCCTCATAAGTAACGCCGCAGTCCTCTACAACGTCATGTAGAAGGCATGCGGCGATAATTGCATCATCTTTAATATTCATGGATAAAGCGTGACAGGCGAGATTCAGTGGGTGGTAAATGTAAGGCGTCGTCGAGCGCTTGCGCATCTGGCCCTTGTGAGCCTCAGTCGCGAAATTGACTGCCTTAAGTGTATTCGTGAGCCCCAGGTTCTTTGCTGTGGTCTTCACATAAGTCTTCATGTGCTCCCAGTTGTAGATCGCATCCTTGGTCTTAAATACACCTTGGCGCTCTTCGACCAGTGCTGATACCGATACGTCGAAAAGTTCAGCCAGCTTCATGATCTTATCGATGTCCGGCTTATACTCATCTCTTTCCCATGAAGATACAGCCTGGAAAGTAATGCCGATCTTATCGGCCACCTGTTCTTGCGTAAAACCCCGTTCTTCTCTTAACGATCTGATATTGCTCCCGATACTCATATTCGTCCCTCCTGCTGCTTAAGCTAAAAAGCCTTCATTGCATATATCTTTTCGCTTTATCTTCAGTGATCTCTTCCATCTCATCCATTATCTGAGCATTTCCAAAACCGTAGAAGCTGTCATCGCTGGGATCAAAGCCCATGAGGTGATCAAGTATTACATTCCTCTCATCTGCAATCCACTCGCCGTTATCGTAAAGAAAATAGCCATCTTCCTGGGCCTTGCCCAGTCTTCTCTCACGTATCAGGTAGTATGTGATCTTTGCCATGTGATATCCCTCCCTTCAGCCATAGAATAGAGGAATTCACACCAATATTTTAGCGAGCGGGAGTTGAAGATTCAATGTGGAATTCAAGTGAGGCTTGAGTCGGATTTTTCTGCTATAAAAGCCACAGAGGCCGCCTTAACTTAATAAGGCGGCCTCCAAGGGCTAGTATTCAGGTGTCTAAGCTTGCTTTGTTGTTTCTGCCTTAAGCAGGTGTCTTAGTGATAGAGCCCGAAGCAGAATATGTTGATGCGAATTCAGCCTCTGTCCATGTACCGTAGTACTCCATTGTGTTGACGTCACTTTCGCTGGTCTTGAATGTATACTTGACGCCGCTCTTGGACTCTGCCTGGACTAAAAACTTGCCATCGACAGTCTTTTCGAGATGCGAGATCTTATCAGAATATTCCTCGACAAATGCACCGTCCTTCATGTGACCGTACTTGATGTCAGAAGAAGTAAACTGAATGTAGTATGCGGGGCCGGCGGTTCCTTCTTCAGTGCTGATCGAATTGGTCTGCCATGTACCCGGTACTGCATTGGTCTCAGCAGGTTCGCCGCTGTCAGCAGGCTTGCTGTCCGAAGTCTTGTCTGAAGGATCAGCCGGGGGATTTCCGGTAAGGTCCTCAGAAGGGTTCTCGGACGCGATGACGTCTGTAGGATTGAGGTTATCTCCTACCTCATTCTGGTCACCTGCTAACGGCTTATCGACCTGTTCTTCAGTAAGGATGATGGATGTATCAGGTGTGTCGGAAGAAGCGCCTTCCTGGCCTGCACATCCGGCCATGCCGAATAATACCGCAGTTGACAATGCTGCTATTAAAACTTTTCTCATATATGTTCTCCTTTTTTATGTATAGGAGATAGTACGACGGAAAAAAGCCAATAAGGAATACACCGTTCTGAAAGGTTAGTAGAACGTCAAGACCAGAATATTCCGTTGTATTATCCCCCAGTGTCCGCGTTCCGATATTCACATTGGGCAAAGCCGGGACGCTTTCACTGGGTATGATAATACCCCCTGCCGGCATCATTTTTGCGTCAAAGCGGGGGTAAAACTGTAAGACTTATTTTGCAATTTTGTGGCGTTATCTGCCCTCTTCAGCCCATTTTTTAAGGACTTCCGAGGATATATCGACGACCTGGTCGCCATACTGTCCGTTGAAGGAATGCGTGGCTCCTTCGATGACATAGTACTCGGAATAAGGCAGCGATATCCTTGCCTGATCGGCCGTCTTATTCGGCTCGCACGCAAATGCTTTTGTACCCGATATGATCACTACCGGAATGTAGCATCTTGAGATAAGGGCGTAGATATCAGTCCTTATCGTTTTCTCATTTTCGAACTTCATTATCTTGCAGGCATAATAGCTCGGATCAAGCAGGATCAAGCCCTTGATCTCGGTCTGGCGCATCGTGCCGACATAAGACGTTACAAGGCCTCCCATGCTGTGCCCGAAAAGATAGATATTATCGTTATCAACATCCGGCAGTTCTTTCGCGCCGTCCAGAACTGCATAAAGGTCCAGCACCTGCTCGTAAATGAAGTCGCCCAGCCACTTCGGATCCCTGTAAGGCGAAGGCGCCGTGCCGTTCTGGAACTGGAACTCTATTACCGCATAGCCGTAGGTGGTATACCTCTGCGCAAGTGCAGCGTACCTGCCGAAATATGCATATAATCCGTTCGACATGATTATCGTCTTATAAGGACCGCTTCCCTCAGGATAAGTGATCCTTGCAGTTATCGGATTGCCGTCCCTGTAGAATGTGAGGTTCCTGACCTTGTAGCCGATCGAAGGATCGGACGTCGAATAATCGGCGTTGAATTCCGGAAACTGCGGAGCAGCTTTGAGCGTCTGAGCCGGCTCGGCTTGGGCCTCTGTCTCAGTGACTGTTGTTTCCGTCTTCGCTTGCGTGACTTCCGGAGTCTCAGTCTGCACCTGCCCCGTCTCACCCGGCTGCATGGCGCAGGATGCGAGAAGGGTCATTGAGAGCATTGCTGTAATTACGTTCTTGATTCGTCTGTTCATGAGGTAATTATAGCACCTCAGGTAAAATCCTTTTGATACATTCTGATTACTGTGTGAGAGGCGGAATTCTAGGCGGAATTCCAGGCGGCGCCTGAAGTTTTGCCTGAAGTTTGGGTGTTTTTGAGCTGTTTTCCAGGCGGAATTCCAGGCGGCGCCTGAAGTTTTGCCTGGATTTTGGGCGTTTTTGGGCTGTTTTCCGGGCGGAATTCCAGGCGGCGCCTGAAGTTTTGCCTGGAGTTTGAAAACGAACGGCAAAACAGGCGGCGGCGCCGTTCAATCCGCCGTTCAAAACGGCATTTTTGGGTCAAATGGACGGCAAAGTGGGCGGCGGCGCCGTTCAATCCGCCGTTCATAACGGCATTTTCGGGCCAAATGGACGGCAAAGTGAGCGGCAGTGCCGTTCATTCTGCCGTTCATTCCGCCACTCAGACACAGAACCGGCGAAAACCCCGGCTCAAGCCGAGCACCAGCCACCCCAGTCTACCTTCTCTCGTCCAGCACCTTCTGCACCCTGTCCTGCGCGATCTTAGCGGTCTCTTTAAAGCTCTTCTGGCCAGTGAAGTAGGCGGGCATCTCTTCCACAAGGATCTTTTCAATGTCGGGATCGGTATCTTTCATAGTGGTGCAGTTGAGAAGTGTCTGTTCGAGTTGGTCGATGTGCTTTTTGGTGAATGTGACCCTGTTTTTGGAGGGATGCCCGCCTTCTTCAAAATGAGCACTCACGCTGACTGTGTTGAAGTAATCTGCTGCCTGATATCCGGTCTCGCGGAATATTTCGCGGTTAAGAGACAGATAGCCGTTCTTTGCAAGGCGGGCCTGTGTCTCATCTGTAAGGAGCATCTTTAAGAACTCACCGCATGCATCAGGATCTGCCGAGTGTGCGGATATGGCAAAAGTTAATATCCTTCCTGCGGCAGGACCGCTGCCGTCTGATGTGGGGAGGCCCAGCAGGACAGCATTCTCGCTTATTCTTTCCATCGACGCGAAATAAGTATAGTAACCTGCTGCAGTTGAATGAGATTCCGGATGCTTGAGATAACCGTCGTCGTAGTAAGGATTGTTCATCTGCTCGTCTTCGTCCATGACGATCTCCATGTTGGGAGCTTTCTCAGGCACGTTTTCCTTGACGAATTCAGCTATAGCCTTGAAGTCCTCACTTGTGAAATCGGCCTTGCCGTTCTTTATAAACCTGTCCCTCATGTTGTTAAAAAGCGTTACGAAGTAATAAGGCTGAGAGACACCTTCCACAACATCTACGCCGTTAAGCGTCTCTTTTAAGAATTTCGCATATTCTTCAGTCGTAAAGCCCACACCGGATTTTCCGGCATTTTCAGCATCAGTCAGAATTCCTTCAGCGCACACGGCAAGCGGCATCAGATAGAGCTTTCCGTCCTCCTTAGAGAGGTCTACCACGTTCTCGAAATATTTATCTTTCGAGAGCTCTCCAACATAAGGAGTCAGGTCGGCCAGATGCTCCTTGTAATTGAACGGCATCGTGAAAGCATCGAAATAAATATCCGGGCCCTTGCCGTTGATGATGTCCATCGCGAGCTTATTGCCGAGCCGGGATGAGGCATTTAACACGTTGTAGCTCGATTCATCCGGATCCTCGGAATAAGCCACATCGTAATTGTTTGTATACCTGTCAGTGACAACGATATAGTACTTGCCATTCGTGCTGTTAAACTCTGTGATCTTATCGAAAATAACATCATCGATCCAGCCGTACGGAGCATAAAGTTCC
>JAEFBC010000232.1 GCA_016292155.1 Saccharofermentans sp.
CCTAAGACAGAAATCACATACGAGAGCGTTCAGCAGATCGGTATTCTCAAGGAGAATAAGTCCTGTGGGCAGCGTGAGCTGAATATCGGTAAGGGGAATAACGGTAAGCCGAAGCTTGACATCCGTGATTGGGGCCCGAACCATGAGAAGGTTGGTAAGGGAATTTCTCTTGATTTCGAAGAATATAATACACTCAAGGCTTATCTTGAGGACGGCGACTTCACTTCTCTCGACGAGTAATCAACCGTTAAGAGCAGTTTGTTTATTGAATTTAATTAGGGCGCGTTTATATGCGTCATGATTCGGTATGAGAAGCGAAGAACGAGCGGGTATTATTTCAATATTAATGCTGTTTTTATGGGGGACTCTGATTACAGAGCCCTTCCATATTTTTGCACGCTTTATTGCGAAGGCAGTACAATACGCGGCTAAGGGAGTGGGAATAAGCGGGATAGCTTTCTCGCTCGCTTTATACGTGGTGGTCGTATCGGTGATAATACTTCTGCAGAAGTTCGAGCCGACCAGGTTCGGAGTCTTCATACCGTGCGCTATCTCAAGCGCATTTGTACTGATGGCTGTGATAAGAAGCATCCACAACCGTTCAGTTGTTATAGGCGATGTAATTGCGATTGCCATTCCTGCTGTTGTTGCCCTGATCTTTTATGTGCTGAAGTTTGAGAAGGGCCTTAAGTGGTTTACCGATACTTATACGTATTCGCTGGCAATAGCTCTCGTTAACTCGCTTTTATTCGTTCCTCTCGCAAAGCTTAACGGCGTTGTTCAGAAGATCCTTTACATAACCAGATATAACGATCTGGATATTACTGGGAGTTTTGCAGGCCTTGCGGGAATACCGGAAATCGTATGGGGATTATTCTTAACTGCATTTGCAGTGCTTCCGATAATTTATCTTGCTACTATCGGCAGGAGGAAATGATATGGAACAGTTAGATCTCTTCGCCGCCATGGCAAATGAGGATCAGGAGCGCAATGAGTATCTTGAACTCATAAAAAAGCTCAATCACTTTGCCGAGCTCTACTATGCGCAGGACGAGCCTGAGATATCGGACTACGAGTACGATACCATGAACAACAGGCTCAAGGAGATCGAGAAGGCTCATCCCGACTGGATCGCTCCCGAATCCCCTTCAAGGAGAGTCGGCTGGAAGGCAGAAAAGGGCATTCTCGTAAAGCATAATGTTCCGATGTTATCTCTCCAGGATGTATTCGAAAAAGAGGACGTCTATGAATTCGTTGACTCCATGAGAGCTGAATTCGGAGATGAGGCAGAGTTCCTTGTAGAGACTAAGATCGACGGCCTCTCGATGGCTCTGCGTTATGAAGAGGGCGAGTTAAAGCTCGCTGTAACAAGAGGCGACGGTATTACCGAAGGCGAAGATGTTACCATGAACGCCAAGATGATCCCTGACGTCGTAAGACAGCTTAAAGAACCTGTTCCTTATATTGAGATCAGAGGCGAAGTCTACATGACCAGAAAAGCCTTTGAAGCAGTTAATGCAAAGGCCGAGGAAGAGGGCAAGAAGACTTTTGCCAATCCCAGAAACTGCGCTGCAGGAACATTAAGACAGATCGATACGAGAATAACAAAGGAGAGAGGCCTGTCCCTCTTCATCTTCAACGTGCAGGAGACCAGAGGCGTCACATTCAATACGCACCTTGAAGGATATGAATATCTTAAGCGCAACGGCGTCAAGGTAATCGAGCAGTGCTTTAAGTGCAGGACGGCCGATGAGGTATGGGATGCTATTCAGAAGATCGGTGAGATGCGCGGCGACCTTGAATACGATATCGACGGCGCGGTGGTAAAGCTCAATAATCTTTCGGAGAGATCAAGGCTCGGAAATACAATTAAGTTCCCCAGATGGGCCATAGCTTACAAGTATCCGCCGGAAGTAAAAGAGACACGTCTTCTTGATGTTGAGGTCAACACGGGTAGAACGGGAAGGGTAACTCCCGTAGCGGTTTTCGAACCTATAAGCCTCTGCGGCACGATGGTATCCCGTGCGACTTTGCATAACCAGGATTTTATCGACCAGTTAGGTCTTGGCATAGGTGATACGATCCTTGTCTATAAGTCCGGCGAGATAATTCCGAAGGTTAAAGATGTTAATAAAGATAAGAGGCCTTCTGACTGGCAGCCTTACAGGATGCCTGAGAACTGCCCTGTGTGCGGACATAAGCTCGTAAGAGATGAGGGCGGCGTTGATCTTAAGTGCGTCAACATGCTCTGCCCGGGAACTCTTGTTAACCGTATCGTTAATTTCGTATCCCGCGACTGCATGGATATCAAGGGCTTCGGCACTGAGTACATCAGAAAGCTCACTGAAGAGAAATACATTAAAGATATCGCCGATGTTTTCGAGCTTAAGGAAAAGCGCGATGAACTGATCGGCAACAAGCTTCTGGGCCTTGAGAAGAATACCGATAAGCTCTTGAGTGCCATTGAGGATGCCAGGAAAGAGACTCCGGCAGACAAGGTCCTGGCAGGTCTTGGAATCCCCGGCGTAGGCAAGGCAACAGCAAAAGAACTGATAAGGACGTTCGGTTCTATCGATGCGATCGCCGCAGCTGACAAGGAATCTCTTGTGGCAGTTCAGGACATAGGTGAGATATCTGCTGAAGGAATCTTTAACTTCTTCCATGACGAAGGCAACAAGGAACTCCTGGAGAGACTAAAAGCTCTCGGATTGAACTTCGCAAGGGAAGAGAGCGAAGTGCAGGGAACGGCTCTGACGGGTCTTACTTTCTGCATCACGGGAACGCTTGAAGGAATGAGCAGAAGTGAAGCGGAGAGCCTGATAGAGAGCAACGGCGGTAAGCCAGTGTCTTCCGTATCCAAAAAGACATCCTATCTTCTTATGGGTGCCGATGCCGGTTCAAAGGAAAGAAAAGCAAGGGAATTAGGTGTTCCGATCATAGGATTGGAAGAGCTTAAAGACATGATCGCCAAGGGTTGATGCATATGGATATTGCAGAGGAAAAAGCAAGGATTAGAAAAGAGATAAGACGCAGAAGAAAGCTCTTATCTTCAAGGATCCTGTCTGAGATAGACAGTTCCCTTCCTGAATTCATCGCTGCGATAGACGATCCCGAGCTTAAGTCCAAACTTAAGAAAGCAAAGAGGATTGCCCTTTACAGAGCCTATAACGGTGAGGTCCCGGTAGAAGGACTTTCAAGATCTTTTATGGAAAAGGGCATCACATGCTGCTTCCCGAAGATCGTAAATGAAGAGATGATCTTTGTTGACTGCAAGAGCCTTTCTGATGAACTTTTCGCCACGTCTTCAATGGGAATAAAAGAACCTGTATCAGACGCTGCTGTCGATCCTAAAGACATTGATGTTGTCGTGCTCCCGGCGCTTGCATATAATGAAGAAGGTATAAGGCTTGGCGCAGGCGGCGGTTACTATGACCGTTATATCGGAGAAGCAGGTGATAAAAGACCATATCTTTTGGGAATCTGCTATGAGTTCCAGATATGTTCTGACGTGCCTTACAACGATCAGGATATAGCAGCTGATTTCATAGCTGTTATACCGTCTGAGGAATACGAAGAGTAAAGGATACTTAAATTGCGTTATTTTATTGTGAATCTGGTAATGCATCTCTTGATCACGGGCGTTGTCATAATGCTCACCTGTGTTGCTGCCGGACGTAACAGAAGAAAGAAGACTAAGTATGCTATCTCTTATTTCTTCCCGATCATCTTTGCTCTTGCGGCTATTGCTCACATAGTCTTTTTCACAGCGCCGAGACTTATGGATATCAACAGCATGATCAACGGTAATTACTATTACAATACCGGCACTGTTGAGAAGATCGGCTTCATGAAGAATTACTTCGTTATCAACGGACAGCACTATTTCCTTAATCCGCTGCACAATTCCCTGCAGGAAGGCGATACTGTCAGAGTCAAGCACACACCATATTCTTCTTTCACGGTTGAGATCAAAACAGTTGAAGAGACCCTGCCCGGATCCGGGGGAGATATGGTAAAAGAGACCGAGTAAAGAGCTGTCCAGTCTCAATTTTTGCCAAATAGTCTCATTTTTGGGCCCTTTTTTTCATTTTGCAGCAACTTACACCCGCAAACCATATTTTCCGTCGTACACTTTTCTTACCAAACAAGGAGGTGAACGATCCATGGAAAACAGAGTTATTAACAGCGGTACAGTCGAGATGAATGTCGTGTGCAGCGACTTGAGTCTTTTAGAGAACATCAATGCCTTGCTTCGCGAAAAAGGTGTTATCTCAGTCGAAGATGAATCAGGAGTCCTTCATTATATTGTTGACGGGAGATACAACAGAAGGGAAGCGGCAGGCAGGGTAACGTCCCTTAATCCTCAGAACAAGTCTGATTCATCTCATGCCGAGAGTTATCTGGAATTATGCGTGAAGTCGGTCTTAAGGGAGTACGGATTTGATATGTCGCTTATAGGTACGATCCTTATTCACAAGTCTCTTTACGATGCTTTTTCGAATCACATGCCGCTTCCGACCACGATGAAGTCGCTTTACTGCGAGACGGGCAAAGTATTCGGTCTTACGCTGGAGCAGTCGGAGCGTGATGTAAGGTATGCGATAACGAAGAGCTGCCTTAAGAACATGAGGAGCCGTGCGGCATTAAGATGCATCCAGTCGAGGATAGAGAGAAGACTCGGATACCTGGATCCTTTGGATTAAAAAAGGCTCCGTTGGTAACGGAGCCTTGTAGAATTCAGATATACGTAAGAATTACTTCTTCTTGCCCTTCTTAGCGTTAACCTTATCCTTGAGAGACTTTCCTGCCTTGAATGTAGGAACTGTGGAAGCTGCGATCTTAATCTTATCGCCTGTAGCAGGATTGCGGCCGCTTCTAGCAGCGAGCTTCTTTGTCTTGAATGTGCCGAAGCCAACGAGAACGACCTTCTCATTCTTTACGAGAGCACCCTCGATAGCACCGATTGTTGCCTTGAGAGCTGCTTCTGCATCTTTTTTGCTCAGACCGGTATCTGCTGCGATCTTGTCAATAAGCTGTGACTTGTTCATATGGGTTCCTCCTATTTCAGCC
>JAEFBC010000041.1 GCA_016292155.1 Saccharofermentans sp.
CTTCTTGCAGTCGCCGTAGGTGAAATCCTGGGGCTGTCCGCCGACGATGGCGGGCATATCCTTCATGTCGGCCGGAACCGTCCAGTCCAGAGTCACATTTGTAAAAGGAGCCTGTGTTCCCCATCTGGAAGGTGTGTTGACACCATAGATGAAGGACTGCACACACTGCAGGACCTCGTTATAGGAAAGGTTATCGACCTTTACGAAAGGCGCGAGATAGGTATCAAAGGAGGAGAAAGCCTGTGCGCCTGCCCACTCGTTCTGCATGATGCCTAAGAAGTTGACCATCTGGTTGCAAAGTGTGGAGAGGTGCTTTGCAGGAGCAGATGTGATCTTGCCTACGATGCCGCCCAAGCCTTCCTGGATGAGCTGCTTTAATGACCAGCCTGCACAGTAACCTGTGAGCATGGAGAGGTCGTGAATGTGGATATCAGCATTTCTGTGAGCGTCTGCGATCTCTTTGTCGTAGATCTCAGAGAGCCAGTAGTTTGCTGTGATAGCGCCGGAGTTGGAGAGGATAAGGCCGCCTACTGAATATGTAACTGTGGAGTTCTCTTTAACACGCCAGTCTTCAACCTTGACGTAGCTGTCGACAAGGTTCTTGTAGTTTAAGAGAGCTGAATTCATGTTACGGATCTTTTCGCGCTGGTTACGATAGAGGATATATGCCTTAGCAACGTCCTCATAGCCCATTCTCTGGAGCGTAGCTTCTACGCTGTCCTGAATGGATTCGACGTCAACCTTACCGTCTGCTGCCTTCTTCTCTGCGTCTGAAACTGCGTTTAACGCGAGCATATCAATGATCTGATTGTTATACTCTCTCTTCTGTGCAATGAAAGCCTTCTCGATGGCTCCCGAAATCTTGCTTAAGTCAAACTCTACGACTTTGCCGTCTCTTTTGATGATCTGAAACATGTTCCTCTCCTTAGCTCTCTCCGCGTATTTTTGCCTGCGGTATTATTTTCTTTGCACCTTCCAATGCCTTTTCCAATTCTTCGCGCGGCAGCTCGCTCAATCCTTCACCGTTTAAGAGATCTCCCGAATCCACGAAGTTCTGGAGGAAGTAATTCTCAGTTCCTTCCACCTGCTCCGCGATCTTCACGAAATCGCCGGCCACATGCAAAGGCGATACCACAGTAGTCCTGAACTCATGTGCAACTCCGCTGTCCCTGATCACTTTGATGCTCCGCTTGATGAGCCCGACATCGAAGTTCTTGATCCCGACTGTCTCCGCATACTTATCAAAGGTGTTCTTAACGTCCATCGCCACATAATCCACGTTGCCCTCAGAGAGGATCTTCTCCAGTCTGTCCGGGAACGTGCCGTTGGTATCAAGTTTTACCTTGTAACCCATCGACTTGATCTTTGCGATAAACTCACCAATGTCAGAATGCAGAAGCGGTTCGCCGCCTGTGATAGCAACTCCGTCAAGGATCCCCTGTCTTTTCTTAAGGAAAGCGAAAAACTCATCTTCGCTGATCCTCATGTCTTCCGGGGGATTGAATACCAATGCCGGGTTGTGGCAGAAGGGGCATCTCAGGTTGCAGCCAACGGTGAAGACCGTACAAGCCACACACCCGGGGAAGTCCAAAAGAGTCAACTTCTGAAGTCCGCCTAAGATCATGCCCCAATACCTCGCTTCTAAATTGAAAATAGGTGCGAATGCGCCCCGTATCTCTCCAGGACGCTCTTAAAGATTACCTATATGTTGTGGTTGTGTCAACCTCAAAACCCAATATATTGTGCCTGTAATCTAACTGTAATAAAACTGGAAAAACAAGTCAAACAATAGGGTTTCAAGACTTTTTTAGAAATTTTCGAACTTTTTTAAGCGCAAAATGTAATATTTCCTCCGCGAAAAAAGTCCGCAGAATGACATTTGGCCCCTTGGCCGCATCCGCACATGCCAAATTAACCTTTTACCCCTTTTTCGAGGGGCAAAAAGGATAAAACGGCGTCCGCGCAGCTTACCAGACAGCCTCAGTCTTTCTTCTTTTTCTCGATCCTGTTGAACTGGGGTCTGACTTCGACCTCTGTCACGGCCGCACCCTCGCGCATGTTGATAATGGACTTTACACATTCAGCCGTATCTTCAGGAAGCAGATAGCAGCCCTCCTCTTCGGAAGGCGTGAAGTCGGCATTCCTGTAGAGCTTGGTCCCAAGAGTAAGATCCGGACAGACTGTGACGACTCTTATGCCAGTCTTCCTGACCTCCTCGTAAAGGCTCCTGCTGTAGCTTCGAAGACCAGCCTTGAGAGCGCCGTATACAGCGCCGTGCGTATTTATCCTCGTTGAAGTGACCGATGCGATATTGATCACCATGCCCTTCGTATCTTTGAGCTTCGGGATGAGAGCGGAAGTTAAGATCATCGGTGCTTCCAGATCCGTCCTGCACATCTCCTTGATCTGGTCAGGCGTGTTGAATTCAGCAAGGCCGTAGTATGCCGAGCCTGCCGCATTGACCAGAAGGTCGACCTTCTTTATTTCAGACACTTTCTTTAAAAGAATATCCGTATCTCTTATATCCAATGAGATCCTCTTCTCGAAAAAGTCCGCGTCCTCAGGGAAGATCCTTCCGATGCCGTAGACTTTATATCCCTCCGAAGAGAGCATCTTTGATATCGCAAATCCTATTCCGGATGACGCTCCGGTAACGATCGCAGTCTTTAATTCCATGTGAAGATCTTCTCCCTTCCGATATGCTTTTCGAGCAGGCCGCAAACAAACTCCTGCATCTCTTTATCTGTGTCAGGCTCGTACTGGGCCACACCGTCCTTTATGACATAAGGATACCATGCGGTCTCTGAATCGGGATATGCCCTGCGCATCCTGTTCAGGTAATCAGACGAGATCCTGAATGTGCCGACGCTGACATCGGTGAGCCTGCCAAGATCTATTGAAGCAGCGCATTCGCCGATGAGCTTCTCATATGCTTTTTTCCAATCAGGTATCTTGATTATCGGGTCGAAACAAAGCCTTACCTTCGCGCCCGCATCTATCGCTTTTGCCGCCGCACTGATACGCGCGCTGACAGGTGCGGTGTATCTTTCAAAGCGCTCAACGACTTCTTCAGGCGATACAGTAAACGCATAGATAACGTTCGGTATATTGCCGGTCACCTGAACGGCGGCTTTAGTCCTGAGTTCGACGAGCAGGTTATCGTGTGTGAGCGCCATATCTTTCCAGAAATCAGCGTGTCCCGTAAGTGAATTCATCGCAAGAAGATCAGTGTCGTATGAAGCGCAGACATACATCGGCCCGTCTTTAAGCTTCTCTTCGACGTCATTTCTGTAGTCTTCGAGATTAACAAAAACGACCATATTGGACGACGGATACATGCCCTTGAGATAGCAGTATTCGCAGTCAAAGGGACAGTTCATCATGGAACTCGCGTAATAGAAATTCTTATTGCCGAACGACTGGCAGACCGGCGCGCCCTTAAATATCCTGCTGCCGTCCCTTACAGCGATTATCAGCGCCTGGTTGTCCTTCTGGAGAGGCGCATCCTGCCTCTTCCTGTCGAAAACATCCTTGTAGTGCTTTATCTTAATGACGTGCGCATCAGGGATCTTAGAAAGGATCTTCTCCGTCAGCGGGTACCCAAAAGCTCTTTCCTCAACGTAGATATGAGCAAATCTCATCGAGCACCTCCCTTCCGGCCTTCTTGTCCTTTGCAGGGAGCCGTTCTTCCTTGCGCATTTTATCTATCAGCGCCAGCAGTTCCTCTTCTCTTCCTGCCGCAGCGCAGTAATGCTCAAGGTCTTTGAGTTCATTTCTCATGTACTGTGTCAGGCGCATCTCTTCGAAAATACCGTCCGGCAGAAACTCATATTCTTTTAAACCGCCTTTTGCGGTAAGGAGCTCAGCGATCTTTTTTATCTCATCAAGATGCTCTCTTATGAGCTGTGTTATCTCATTCTTGGAAGGGAAATTGTCGCCGCTGTCTGATACGACTTTATATATCGCGAGATTAGACGGAGGGATCACTTTAAGAACAGCGTCGCAGATGAGCGAAGATTCCATGTCGTACAGCATGCCGTCTTCCACTGAAGTCACGACCTCCGAAGATGTCGTAATGCTCATCTCATCAGCGCCTGAATCAAAAAGAATATCCGGATAAAAGCGTCTTCCGGTGACTTCAGATATTACCTGGTTTATGAGATACCCTTTTCCCTTATCTTTGCCGGCGCAAATCCCGACATTGAGAACATGGTCATTGGGCGTTAATCCGATTTTCGAGACCGTGCTTATCGTGCATCCGCCAACGCCCGTAACGACGACCTCGCCGGGCAGGCCGGCAAGTGCTGATGCTTCGCATTTAAGAGCTGTAAGAATATATAACAAGTGAACTGCTCCGGTAGGTTTTTGATAATTATATTATAAAGTGTTAATATTAGTCGTCTTAAAAGACAACGGAGGATACTTATGGACAGATTACTTACGGGCCTTCAGCCCAGCGGCTCACTTACGATCGGAAATTATGCGGGCGGCATCTCGCAGGTCGTAAACTACCAGAAAGACTATGAGACATTGCTCTTCGTCCCTGATATGCATGCTATTACGGTTCCCCAGGATCCTGAGGCACTTCACAGGAAC
Organism: Saccharofermentans sp.; assembly: GCA_016292155.1. GTDB lineage: Bacteria > Bacillota > Clostridia > Saccharofermentanales > Saccharofermentanaceae > Saccharofermentans. The sequence goes on from JAEFBC010000041.1 coordinate 4,597, forward strand.
ATCATCAACGCCATCGCAATGTATATCGCTTGCGGCGTCGATCCGAACCTTCCCAACATGCACATCTACATTCAGTCGGAGAATCTCTATCACGCTAATCTGTCCTGGATCTTCGAATGCCACACACCTCACGGTGACTTAACAAGAATGCACCAGTTCAAGGCTAAGTCAGCTCTTCACGAAGCTTTCACCGAAGGCCTCGTTACATATCCTGACCTTATGGCTGCTGATATCCTTCTGTACGATCCCAAGTATGTTCCTACAGGAATCGACCAGAAGCAGCACGTTGAGCTCGCAAGAAACCTTGCGATCAGATTCAACAACCGTTACGGCGAACTCTTTAAGATCCCTGAGCCTTTGATCCCTACGATCGGCGCCAAGATCCGTGACCTTCAGACACCTACCCAGAAGATGAGCAAGTCCACAGATAACCCGAAGGCATCTGTCTTCCTCTCTGATCCTGAGAAGACTATCAGAAAGAAGATCATGAGCGCAGTTACTGACTCTGACGGCATCATCAAGTTCGACGAGGACGAGAAGCCCGGCGTATCGAACCTTCTTACCATCTATTCTGTATTCACAGGCTGCGCTATCGAAGACGCAGTTGCCAAGTTCGAAGGCGGCGGATACGGTGACCTCAAAAAGGCCGTTGCTGACGCAGTCGTCGAGAAGGTCGTTCCTTTCCAGGACAAGTACAACGAAGTAATCTCCAGCGGCATCATCAACGACATCCTTGACGCCGGCCGCGATTATACAAACGAGATCGCAAAAGAAAAGTACGAGCTCGTAAGAAAGGCAGTCGGATTCGGCAGGATCTAAAGGATTGTTTTCAGAATAAATTGCAAAAGCTGTTCCGGATCCCGGGGCAGCTTTTTTGTGGCAAACTTCGCGCAGTTGACGCGTTTTTACGCAGGGCACCGTATTGGTGACACGAATCATTCAGGGTGGTGCTTGATGTTTTCGATGCCGAAGACGATACTAAACTCACATCTGCAGGTGATTTCACGAAAGGAACGGATTTGACATGGTCGAATTTGGTGAACAGTTAAGAAGAGCAAGAGAAGCAAAAGGAATGACGCAGCAGTCTCTGGCAGAACAGTTATATGTAACAAGACAGTCTGTTTCCAGATGGGAGTGCGGCGACAGATATCCTGACCTTCTTACCACAACAAGGATTGCTCAGATTCTTGAAGTGAGCCTTGACGACCTTTTATCCGGAAAAGAAATGGAAAAAGTAGTAGAAAGAAACCCTGTAGTTGAAAACAAAACCGCTAACAATATCATGATTGTGCTTTACGCCGTGACACTTCTGGCTCTTACATTACCGCTGATAAATGCTGTCCTGACAAGAACCGTCGAGTTTAAAAGCGTTACAGAAAACATTCTCGTTGCAATCGCATTTATACTGAAGCTCTTCGCTTTTGCTTACGGCCTCGTCAACGCGATAAAAGGCTCTCTGTCTCCAAAAAGAATGGGGGCTGTCATTGGAGCTTTTTTCGCATCCATGTGTCTTGCTAACTCCGAAAACATAATAAGGCTTGTTCCTCAGTTTTTTGGTGCCGGCCTTAGAACTGCAGATGCTTTGAAAATAGTTGTATTCTTTGTTTTCCTGCTGTTGCCAGGCATCACCGGTGCCATCTCGGCTTTTTTCTATTTTATTAAAAATAGTAAGCATAAGATCTGGCCCGTTCTTATCACGCTTGCTTCAAGCCTGGGGATACTTCTCTCAGGATTCAGCACGTACTCTATCCTTGTTAGATACGAGAATCAATACTCATTGAATCACACGCTCGGCCTTATCGTCAGCATTGCGGTTTACGCACTTATCATCTATCAGACATTCACGCTGATGAGGAAAAGAAAAACAGTTGCCCAATAAATACGAAAAAGGAGATGACCATTCATCTCCTTTTCCTTTTTCCAAAATCTACTCCCTTATCGCCAATACGTGCATTTTGGGTTTTAGTCAAAGCCCTTATTCCCTTACTTTGACGCTTACCCTTACTCCACTTAAATTTTAAAAAATCAGGATATTTCCTGTCCATAAAAATCGTATATACCAAATTACCAAACAGGAATCGTTCCGGAAATATCCGATTTGTCTTTAGTGCACTAAAAAGCACTCTAAGGCCGTCATACGCAGCGTCACAGAGATTCGGACGGGTAATTTCCGGGGTCTGTAAAACATCAAAAAGCCGGAAAATTCATTCCGGCTTTTCAGGTTTTCGATTTTAAATAGGCAACTTATAGAATGTCGTATCTTGGTCGGGTTACTTATTCTTCAAGAAGCTTATATAAAATCTTATATAGTGCCATCGCTTCGCCCTTGTCGAGCTTAACGCATGAGCCTATCTTCCCGGGCAGTTCCTTCGCTTGTCTGTATAAAGCCTTGCCCTCTTCAGTAAGGGTAATTACTACCACTCTCTCGTCTTCTTCACTTCTGGTCCTCTTAATGAGTCCCTGCTTCTCCGTATTCTTAAGCATCGGAGTAACGGTTCCGGTATCGAGCAAAAGTCTTTTGCAGAGCTCGCCCACCGTTATGCCGTCCTGCTCCCAAAGCACCAGAAACATTATGTATTGCGTGTACGTGATGCCTAACGGTTTAAGCAGCGGTGTGTATAAGTTTACCACTTTTCTGGACGCTGCATAGAGGGGAAAACAAAGCTGCGAATCAAGTTTCATCGATTCATCGATCTTCATTGCGGCAACACCTTCTCAGATAAGACTCTCAACGCACTTTCTGACGTCCTTCATGTCAGCTGTAGGCTCAAATCTTGCAACGACATTTCCGCTTCTGTCTACGATGAACTTTGTGAAGTTCCACTTGATGTCGGGCTTGCTTGCGTAGTCCTTATCGCTCTTAGCGAGCATCTTGCTCATTACAAGTGCTGTGGGGCCCTTGCCAAATCCTTCGAAGCCCTTCTGCTCCTGAAGATATTTGAAAAGAGGAAGTGCGTTCTCGCCGTTGACATCAGACTTCTTCATCTGAGGGAACTGTGTCTTGTACTTGAGCTGGCAGAACTCGTGGATTTCTTCGTCTGTGCCGGGTGTCTGGTCAGCAAACTGGTTGCAGGGTACGTCGATAACTTCGAATCCCTTATCGTGGAGATCCTCATACATCTGTTCGATGGGCTTGTAGTGAGGTGTGAAGCCGCAGCCTGTTGCGGTATTAACGATGAGTATTACCTTGCCTTCGTAATCCTTAAGGGAGATCTCCTCTCCCTTGGGTGTAGGAACTGTAAAATCATATATGGACATATTGCGTTCTCCTTCCGGTTTTGTATTTGATTCAATTATATTGTGTCAAATATAATCCGTATATTGAAGAACCGCACTTTTATGTTGAGTTCCAGTCCTAAATAAAAAAGGCACCCCACAGAGGATGCCTTTTCGTAACAGATTTAAATCAAGACTAGTTCTCGTTCGGATAGACCAGACGCCTGTCGGTATCGAACCACTCGGCTACTGTCCTGAACGCCTTTACGATGAACTTGCCGCTCTCGGTGATCGAGTAAGAGCCGTCAGGATTCTGAACGATCGTGCCTGTCTCGACCTGCTCGTTGAAACGCTTCTCGAATGCACCGTAATCGTTAACATACTTGGAAGTAAAAATCTCGCCGACAGATTCCTGCGTGAATGTCTGATCGGAGTTCTCTTCCATATAGCTCAGCATGAATACGGAAACGGAACGCTCAACGGTAACCGGAACGAGCACGAACAAAACCGTGTTTACGCAGCAGAATATAACGAACATCATTATGATGTCGCGCACTGTGATAAAGCCCCAGAACTTGCGGATTATGCCCATTACGACCGCTGCGACAACGCCTGTGATAACGATGAATGCTATGCCGCGGTACATAAGGACTTCCATGTTCTTCAAAAGCCCCGTGTGGAACAATCCGATGAACATTGCCGAGCACACAAAATAGATAAGTAAATAAATACCTATAAGTCCTAAAACGTTGCCGATACCGCTGGTTCTTCCGCTCTTACTGGTTTTTGTCATTACCTGAATCCCCGCTCTTTTGCTTGATTTCTTCAGCTGCCAGAGCCTTTACCTTCTCGATGGGATCTGCAATGTAGGCTATGCCGCTGGAACTGATCTGGATCGCTGTTCCGCAGAACTGGCAAAAACCAGTGGATCCTTTTCTGATGCGGTTGCCCGTAGCGCCGCAGTTAGGGCATTCGACAGCAACGCTCGCACGCGCAATCTCGTCTTCCAACTGCGTTCTTCTGTGTCTTGCATTCTCTTCGATAGCTTTTTCTCTGGAAGCTTCAGCCTGAAGACGCGCCCTCTCGGATGCTGTCCTTGAACGCTCGATCTCCTGCTGCTTTAGAATGTGATCGCTTACTCTGAAGCCTATTCTTACTAAACTGCCTAATCCTATCCCAAACATAGTATTCCTCCTTTGGAACCTATACATATTCCAACGATTATTTTACCATGTTTGATAGTTCTCTTGCCAGTCTTGAGACTGGGAATCCGACGACGTTTGCGTAGTCTCCGTCGATCCCCTTTACCAGGAGCGCACCCATGTCCTGAATGCCGTATCCGCCCGCTTTATCGAAGGGCGATCCTGTATCTATATAATCCGATATGAGTTTCTTCTGATAGTCGTCCAGTTCATAGAATTCGACCCTGGTCTCTTCAGTAAAAGTCTTCTTGTTTGAGCCCTCGAAAACAGCGACTCCGGTCGCGACCACATGCGTATGTCCGGAGAGCAGTGAGAGCATATTTACCGCCTCTTCCCTGTCTTTGGGCTTTCCGAAGATAATGTTATCCAGAATGACCGATGTGTCCGCACCTATGACGATCGAGTTCTCTTTCTCCTCATCGGACAAGGTGTCGTATACAGCCTTCGCTTTTATCTCAGCCAGGTGCTCACTTACCTTGAGCGCGGGCACGCCTTCTTCCTCCATCTGGATCTCAGCTGCTCTTTCATCGACATCAGCTGTCAGGACTTCAAACTTATCCGTAACCAAAGACAGCAATTCGCGCCTCCTGGGAGACGCGCTTGCTAGGATTATTCTTTTATCAGCCTTAAATGGAGCCATGCGCTTTATCACTGACCCGGCTTCGGCGGAGGAGCAAAGATTCCGGGCGGAACAACAGGACCGTCAGAAGAACCGTAGCTCTCGATCTCTTTTTCGAGATCGTTGAAAAGGTCGTCAACAGTAGGCTCGCTTACTGAAGCAGAGAAAGAAGGCTTCTCAGGCTCTGCCTTGGGAGCGGGTGCCGGCTGGTTGGACTTAAACGCATTCGAATTGCTGTTAGCAGGTGCTCCAACTGACTTAAATGCACTGCTGATAGGTTCGGTTCTTGTAGCTGCCGCAGGTGTAGCTGAAGGACTCGGGAATGTAACAGCAGAGTTGGAAGAAGGTCTCAGGAACCCTGCAGAATCGGAACTGCCGAGCTTCTCGGAGTTGCCGGAAGTAAATGCAGAATTGATTGGATTGGACGGAGCCTGCTTGGGTGCTGCAGAAGGAGCAGCAGTAGGTGCAGCAGTAGGTCTCTGGAAACCAGCCGCAGCAGAAGGTGCTGCGTTAGGTCTTGCAAATCCAGATGAAGGAGTTGCAGAAGGCCTCGGGAATCCTGCATTGGAAGGAGCGGGCTTTGCCTTGGGCTCCGGTGCCTTGAATGCTGAATTGATAGGCTTAACAGGCTCATCCTTTGCAGCAGGAGCTGCTGAAGGAGCAGGCTGCGGTCTTGTAAATCCGGCTCTCGGGAACCCTGCATTGGAAGGTGCAGGTTTTTCCTTGGGCTCCGGTGCCTTAAATGCTGAATTGATAGGCTTAACAGGCTCATCCTTTGCAGCAGGTGCTGCTGAAGGAGCAGGCTGTGTTCTTGCAAATCCGGGCCTCGGGAATCCTGCTGTTGCAGGAGCTGCGGGCTTCGGTGCTTCAGCTTTAGGAGCTTCAGCCTTAGGTGCCTCAGCCTTGGGAGCTGTGGGCGGGATTATTGATTTAGCAGGCTCTGCTTTTGGAGCTGCAGGCGGAATGATCGACTTAGCGGGCTCAGCTGCCTTGGGAGCTTCAGCCTTGGGTGCCTCAGGCTTATTTGTCTGAGGGATTATGGACTTCGGCTTCTCAGCTTCGGGCATTGCAGCGCTTGTGAACTTAGTGGGAGTGCCTCCGAATCTGAAAGTGGTCTCACTGTTCAGCTTAGGCTCATCACTGTCGGTAATCTTCTCGTCAGGATCCTTCAGAGTGGACTGGGGCATGATGGATTTATTCTCATCAGCCTTCTTCTCTTCTTCCTCAGCCTTTGCTGCTCTTGCAGCTGCAGCAGCTGCCGCAAACCTCTGGTGTGCAGGCCTCATGGCTGCCTCGGCTGTTGCGGGATTAGGTGCGTGAGCCTTCGAAGCTACATTCTGCTGCTGCTTAAGTCTTGCCTCCATGGCATCTGCAGATGTCTTGCGCTCTGTAGATGACTGAACGGCAGCGGAAGCAGCCTGTACTCCGCCGTGCTGTGCGCCTTCGATAGTATCCTTGAGGGAATCCTTGAAGCTGATGGTAAGTTCAGGAAGGATGCCCTTGCTGTTATCTTCGAATCTTGCATCCGGATTATCGCTGAAGAGAGTATAAGCTTCCTTCGGATTCTCCTTATGTGTGATCTTGTAGTAGAAGTCAACGAGCTTTGCAAGTGACTTGCTCATGACAAGCTTGGATGCTGTCTTAACAGGAGCATCGTTGCCCTGGATCTCATTAACATCCTGGAAGAATTCGCCGGATGTCTTATAGTCGCCTGATACGATGTAGCCTGCGCCGGGTTCGCCCTTGTCAGCCAAAGCGAGCATCGCATTTGCAACGTCTCTTACGTCTACGAATGCACGGCCGCCCTGCTTCGGAGGGATGGTACCGTTATTGAGATAGCTGTTTAAAACCTTGTTGATCTCGTAGTCCTGGGAGTAGCCGGGACCGATGATGAACGTAGGAAGAACCATTACGGCATTAAGTCTGTTGAGGGAGACCTTCTCCATAACATATGCAGCGGCCTCTGCCTTGGACTTCGCATACTCACCTTCAACCTTGTTGCGGTCGAAATGAATAGTGAGATCTTCGCCCTTGACCTCAGGATTAAGAGCATAAGCGGAACTCAGATATACGAGCTTGCCGACCTTGCGCTTAAGGCACATATCAACGATATTCTCAGCGCCGATAACATTAACTCTTCTCATAGTGAGATTCGTAGCATCTGAAAGAGATACATATTCATCTGTATGGAAAAGAACTGCAGATCTGGGATCTTCAAGATCGAAAAACTCGATCATGGAATCCTTGTCAGTGGAAATACCGTAGCA
>JAEFBC010000042.1 GCA_016292155.1 Saccharofermentans sp.
ATTCCTTATGAAGACTGCGGTTTTCTTTTATGCGTATAGCTATTACTACTACTTTAGGGAGACGAACTAAAGCGGCTTTTGCTAGCGCCTAAGAGAACCAAAGATATGATTTGATTTGAATAACGCTGCAGGGTACGCTAAGAGCCCCGCAGCGTTTTTTATTCAAGTTGAATCAGTGACATAAGGGTATCCGTATGCCCTAATAGAAGGAGAACATAAACATGATTGCAGTACTTAAGAACACGGCTACAAAAGAGCAGATCGCGAGCCTCATCTCATGGTTCGAAGATAAGGGCCTTAAGGTCAATGAGTCCAAGGGTGAGTTTTGCACTGTCTTAGGCCTCATCGGCGATACATCGACAGTAGATATCGATATGCTCCAGGGTCTGGATATCATTGAGAAGGTTACAAGAGTATCTGAGACATTCAAGAAGGCGAACAGAAAGTTCCATCCTGAGGATACAGTCGTTGATGTCTCAGGCGTCAAGATCGGCGGAGGCAACTTCGCAGTTATCGCCGGTCCCTGCTCAGTAGAGAGCGAAGAGCAGATCATGAACGCAGCAAGAGCCGTTAAGGCAGCAGGCGCAACGATCCTTAGAGGCGGCGCATTCAAGCCCAGGACATCACCTTACGATTTCCAGGGTCTTCACGAGGAAGGCATCAGACTTCTCCTTGAAGCAAAAAAGGAGACAGGACTTCCTATCTGCTCTGAGATCATGAGCCCTGAGCAGATCCCGGTTTTCGAAGATGTTGATTTCCTTCAGGTCGGTGCAAGAAACATGCAGAACTTCGACCTTCTTAAGGCACTCGGCAAGACAGGCAAGCCTATCCTCTTAAAGCGCGGACTTTCCGCTACCATCAAGGAACTCCTCATGAGCGCCGAGTATATCATGAGCGAAGGCAACCCGAACGTTATCCTCTGCGAGAGAGGCATCAGAACATATGAGACTTACACGAGAAATACTTTCGACGTAAGCGCTATCTCAGTATTAAAGCAGATCACACACCTGCCTGTCGTAGGTGACCCTTCACATGCAACAGGCAAGTCCAACCTTATAAAGCCTATGTCCATGGCAGCGGTAGTTTCCGGTGCGGACGCGCTCGAGATCGAAGTTCACTGCAATCCCGAGAAGGCCCTCTCCGATGCAGCTCAGCAGCTCACACCTGCACAGTTCGGAGAAGTAATGGAAGCAATTGCAAAAGCAAGAAGCATTCTGTAATCAATAGGCGCTGATATCTTGTGTCAGCGTCTTTTTTTATCAGATCGAAAAGGAAGTGTATATAAAATGAAGATGACAGTCGGTGTAGTCGGATTAGGTCTTATAGGTGCCTCTTTCGCAAAGGCTTACAAGAGTGATGAGGAAGCTATAGTTTACGGGTGGAACCGTACAAAGAGCGTTACTCAGATGGCTCAGATGCAGGGATTCATTGATGGTGAACTGACAGATGAGAATCTGGGCAAATGCGATCTCGTTATCCTCTCGCTCTATCCTGAAGCAAGCATCAACTGGATGGAAGAACATAAAGAACACTTTAACAAGGACGGCATGATAATCGACGCATGCGGCACAAAGAGACTTGTCTGCGAGAAGTGCTTTAAGATCGCTGAAGAGAACGGACTTCTCTTTGTAGGATGCCACCCGATGGCAGGCACAAAGTTCTCCGGCATGGCTTATGCGAGATCTGACATGTTCTTCGGCGCACCGATGGTAGTTGTACCGCCGAGATTCGATGACATGTTCCTGCTCGACAGGGTAAAGAATCTCCTCTCGCCCTGCGGTTTTGGCAGCTATCACTTATCTCATGCTGATGAGCACGATAAGATGATCGCCTTCACTTCGCAGATGGCACACCTCGTATCGAACGCATACATCAAGAGCCCGTCAGCTAGGAATCACAAGGGATTCTCTGCAGGTTCATACAAGGACATGACGAGAGTCGCATGGCTCAATCCCACGATGTGGACACAGCTCTTTCTGGAGAACAGGGACAATCTTATCTTCGAGATCGACCATCTTCAGGAGGAACTTGCTAAGTACAGAAAAGCACTGGTTGACGAGGATTTTGACGGCCTCCGCGACTTGCTCGACGAAGGCAGAAAGATAAAAGAAGAGGTCGACGGCATATGAGAACAGTCCGTGTAAATGCAGCTTCCAAAAGCTACGACGTCCTTATCGGAAAGAATGCGGTAACAGTGCTTGGCGAGCAGGCTAAGAAGGTATGCCCGGGCGCTTTAAAGGCATTGGTCGTATCTGAGACTAATGTTGCTCCGTTCTATCTTGACGTGGTTAAGGAGCAGCTCGAAGGTGCGGGTTTTGAGGTAACCGATTATGTTTTCGAAGCCGGCGAACAGAATAAGAACATCAATGAGATCGCCGGAATGTGGAACCGGATGGCTGAAGCAGGCTTTACAAGAACTGACTTCGTTGTAGGCCTCGGAGGCGGTGTAACGACTGATATGGCTGGCTTTGCGGCTTCGACGTTCCTTCGCGGCATCAAGGTCATCCAGCTCCCCACATCGCTCCTTGCGATGGTCGACGCGTCCGTAGGCGGCAAGACAGGAATCGATATTCCTAAGGGAAAGAACCAGGTCGGCGCTTTCTGGCAGCCTTCACTCGTTCTGGAGGACACAGCATTTTTAAAGACACTTCCCGATGAAGTATTCACAGAAGGCATGGGCGAAGTCACCAAGCATGCTTTCATCATGGATTTAAAGCTTCTAGAGAAACTTGAAGAAGCAGCTGGCGACATAAGATCTGATGAGGACCTTTTGGAAGAGATCGTCTACATGAACGTGTCTGATAAGGCAAGCGTTGTAGGCGAGGATGAGACTGATAACGGCAGACGCCAGACGCTTAATTACGGCCACACTGTAGGCCACGTGATCGAGCGCGACAGCGGCTTTACTAAACCTCACGGGATCTGCGTTGCAAAGGGCATGGGCATCGTTATGGATGCATGTGTCAGAGCAGGAACCCTGGCCGAAGACGACGCCGAGAGGATGAAAGATCTTCTTAAGCTCTATAAGCTTCCCACTGAAGACGACATCACACCTGAAGCAATCGTTGAAGGTGCCATGAACGATAAAAAGAAACGCGGCGGCACTTTATCGGTTATACTTGTTAATAAGATCGGCCAGGCCGAGATAAAGAAGATGACAGCAGAGGAGTTCCTTAAGTTTTTGTCCGTATGAAAATCTCTTGCAGAAATCTGAATCTGGATATTAAAGCACCGCTTTCCAAGTCGGTCTATCACAGGGAGCTCATCGTAAACTTCATGCTCGGTGCACGAGGCGGATTTCTTAATGATTCCGAAGATGATAACGACGATATCAGAGCTACAAAAGCCTGTCTTCGCGCGCTCGAAAATACTGACTCCGAGGAGCTGATCCTCAATTGTAATGAGAGCGGTTCCACGCTCCGTTTCATGATCCCCGTGTCGCTCGCGGTAAAGTCTGAGAAAGTAAAGAAGCTCATCTTCAAGACACGCGGAAGACTTATCGAGAGACCTATCAAAGAACTTGCCGACTGCCTTGCTCCATTTGGTGTTGTTATCACCAAGAATGCGGAAGCAAATGAGATAGAAGTTACAGGTGATATCAGACCCGGCAGATTCGTTATCGACGGAAGCGTCTCATCGCAGTATATCTCAGGTCTTCTGATGGCACTCTCATCTTTTGATGAAGGGTCAGTTATTGAAGTCACAGGCGGCATCGCTTCGATCCACTATATTGAACTTACGGTGGGCGCTCTTGCAAAATACGGCATAAATATCGTCAGGGAAGGCGACACATATACTGTGCCCGCCAAAGCAGTAAATGAAGTGCCTGACGGGAACTTTGAAGTGGAAGGCGACTGGAGCAACGGCGCGTTCCTCCTCTGCCTCGGAAGCCTTATCCACGGCGGTTCTGCAAAGATAACGGGACTTAATACTGAGTCTTCTCAGGGAGACAAAGAGATACTTCATTTCCTAAAGCTTGCAGGTGTGACTTACCTTAATGAAGGCGATACGTTCTTTGTGCAGGACAGCCACACGAACACTGTAAGAAAGATCCTTGAGATGGACTGCAGCGACATTCCGGACATCGTTCCCTATATGGCAGTTGTCGGTGCGTTCAGGGCTGAAAAAACAGTGCTTACGGGAATAAAGCGTCTGAGGATAAAAGAGTCCGACAGAGCGAAGGCCATTACGGAAATGTTATCTGCAATAGGCGGAAATGTAACGCTCGAAGAGGACACTATTACGATAGAATATATAGATAAGATCGCAGGGGATATTAAGCTTACTTCTTCCGGTGATCACAGAATGGCTATGGCGGCAGTGCTCTGCGCAGCAGCCACAGGCAGGGATATAGAATTAGATAACATCGATTGTCTTGATAAATCTTTTCCTGAATTCAGGAAGATAGTACAAAAGGAGCTGATCCTAAAATGAATTCGAGCAGTACATACCAGGGCGATGCCCTCGACATAATGATCTACGGCGAGTCTCACAGCGAGACGATTGGCGTTTATATCAACGGACTTCCTGAAGACGTTATTCCGGATCCTATTAAGACTGCCGCTTTCATGGCAAGAAGAGCGCCCGGAAAGAATGCATGGTCAACGCCCAGGAAAGAAGCCGATGAGGTTATTTTCGAGCGCAACGGATCGATGCTCCACGGATATATCATCAACACAAATACAAAGCCCAAGGATTATGCTTCCATCATGAACTGCCCGAGGCCTTCACACGCTGATTATGCGGCAAGGCTTATCTACGGTGACGAAGCTTCGAAGTCTGGCGGCGGAATATTCTCAGGACGCATGACCGCTCCTCTTTGCATTGCAGGCTCCATCGCTCTGCAGGAGCTTAACAAGAGAGGCGTTCAGATAAGCGCGCACTTAAAGAAGGTCGCAGGTGTCGCAGACGATTCCTACTTCGATCACGGCGTTAACGACGAGGGATTCAGGAACAGGCTTGCAGTCGTTGAGAATAAGGAGTTTCCTGTTGTTGACGATGCAAGGGGAGACCTCATGAAGGAGAAGATCGAGCAGGCCAGGATGGACGGCGACTCAGTTGGCGGCGTCATCGAGTGCGTTATCTACGGTTATCCGGAAGGTATCGGAGGTCCGATCTTCGACGGCATCGAAGCAAAGCTTGCGCAGATCCTTTATGCGATCCCTGCAGTCAAGGGCGTCGAATTCGGAAACGGCTTCGAAGGCTCTGACTTAAGGGGCTCAGAGAATAACGATGCCTTCACTTTTGATGACGAAGGCGGACTCGTTCTTAAGACGAATCACAGCGGCGGAATTCAGGGCGGAATAAGCCTTGGCGATGTCGCACCGATCGTTTTCGATGTAGCATTAAAGCCCACACCGTCTATCTCCAAAGCACAGGAGACAGTCGATCTGGCAGCACATAAGAACACGACAATCAGCATTGAAGGCAGACACGATCCCTGCGTCGCACCACGCGCGGTACCGGTCGTCGAAGCCGCAGCAGCTATCGCACTTTACGACCTTTTACTTGTATCAATGTAATGGAGGAGAAAGCACATGAGCGAGAGACCTGACTTAAACGAACTTCGGAACAAACTGGACGGGATCGACAACAGTATCCTGGATCTTCTCGAAGAGAGAATGGCGACATGCCGCCAGATCGGCAACTATAAAAGAGAAAACGGTCTGGACGTTTACATTCCTGCGAGGGAAGAAGAGAAGTTTAAGGCGTTAGAGGAGATCGCCGGCTTTGAGAGCAGGCCTTATGTAAGAGAGCTTTTCAAGACTCTTATGGACATCTCGAAAAAACACCAGAGCAAGCCTGCTTTCGGCGTTCTGGGCAGAACACTGGCTCATACATATTCACCTGAGATACACAGTCTTTTTGACACATCCTACTCATATTCGGTAATAGAGCGCGAGCCCGAAGAACTGGAGACACTCTTTAAGAGCGGTGTTTTCAAGGGCTTCAACGTTACGATCCCTTACAAGAAAAACGCATGCGCAATGTGCGATGAATTGGACGACGCTTCGAAGACAACAGGCAGCGTAAACACTGTCCTTTTCGAAGACGGCAAGGTAAAGGGCTGGAACACAGACTACTTCGGATTCATCTACATGCTCACGAGAAAGGGCATCTCCGTAAAGGATAAGAAGGTCCTGGTGCTCGGCACGGGCGGCGCTGCATCCGCAGTATTCTATGCTCTTAAGACACTTGGCGCAGCTGAGACTTATGCATGCGACCTTGAGACAGACATCAACTATTCCAACGTTTACGACAGGGCTTCTGACGCTCAGGTAATCGTCAACTGCACACCTGTCGGAATGTATCCCAAGGTGGATAATTCGCTTCTTGATCTTACGAAGTTCCCTGAGCTTGAAGCTTGCGCAGACGTCGTCTACAACCCTTCAAGGACCAAGTTCCTGCAGGAAGCAGAAGCTCTCGGCCTTAAGACATGCGGCGGTCTTGCAATGCTCGTTGCACAGGCATATAAGTCATCCAGAGTTTTCGCAGGCGATATCGCTGGAGCTGAAGCTTTGGGCAATCCCGACAGCGAGAACGGCGCCGCATATGTTCCTGCTGAAGCAGCAGAGCTCATCGAGAAGGTAATTAAGATCCTGGAAAACCGCATGCGCAACATTACGATCATCGGCATGCCGGGTTCAGGCAAGTCACTTCTTGCTAGAAACATCGCAACAGTTACCGGCCGCACACTGGTCGACTTGGACATCGCATTTGCCGAGAAGTTCGGAAGAACACCTGCAGAGGTCATCTCCGAATCAGGCGAGGATGCATTCCGTGAGATGGAATGCGAGATCGCAGCAGAGTTCCTGCCCAAGAGCGGACTCGTTGTATCCTGCGGCGGCGGTGTCGTAACAAGAGACGTCAACAAGTTCTATGTACGCTGCAATTCCAATGTTTTCTATCTCGAGCGCCCGCTTACGGCACTTACTGATAAGAACAGGCCGATCTCACAGCTCCACGGCGTTGAGAAGCTCTATGAGCAGCGCAAGGATAAGTATGAGACATGGTGCGATTACAAGGTCTCCTACGACAGATTCGAAGAGAAGAACGACTTCTACGACAAAGCGATCGCAGACATTTTGGGAAAGCTGAAATAATATGAAGATACTCGTACTTAACGGACCTAACCTTAACATGCTCGGCATCAGGGAGCCCGATA
>JAEFBC010000233.1 GCA_016292155.1 Saccharofermentans sp.
GTCTCACGCACCGTAAACGGAACTTCGAGCAGGAACGATTATGACGATGAAGCCCTTGCTGCTGAATATCCCGAACAGTCCGTTACGGCTTCCCTTGAGGACAGCTTAAGGCTTGTAAGGCAGTGCTCATCAACACCGTGGTTCGTAATAGGACCATATGTTGACCAGAGCGATATCGACAAGCTTTTAGAGTATCTGTGCGGTTCACTGACTTCGGAATATGGCGGTCGAAGGACCGACAACGGCACGGCTTTGCCCTGGAGCAGGCAGTTCTCAAGGCTTTATATTGAGATCAATGACAGCGGAAAGGTCTTCAAGAGCGACATCCAGAGGGCAGCTTACGTAAACTATGTAATGTCGATGTTCTCGCGTTCGGAATACTTCAGCGACATCAAGGATAAGACTGTCTTCCTCGACGGTATGGTATACAGCGGCGGAACCATGATCTCCAATGCCGACAACCACACGATGGACGTAAGCCTTGTTTCCAATGACATCACCGCTTCTTATAACGACAATATCAACACGAGCTACATTCTCGCGCAGTATGAGACACCTCATATCGTGTCAGGCAACAAGAACGGCGAATACATCAATGTCCTTAATACCAGCGGCAGCAACTGCGGAAAAGTCCTCTCGGCGATAATGACATCGGAAGCTGATTTTGCCGACATGTTCCTTTTCGATGCCGCCGTCAACTTCGTGCCGTCGAAATACGCGTCCAACGAGATGTTCGTCGGCAAGGAAGAATTCATCAACATGATGACCGTATCGGGCCTTACAACGGCATTTACGGGCTATGACGAGCTTTATACGGAGGTCACGGAGCCGGTCGACAAGTCCGTGCCGGTAAGCGTCGCACAGTTCACGTCCAATGTCACTTCAGCGTGCTTTGTCAAAGGCAACACTGTATATCTCGTCGTTTCCAATTCGTCGGATACACAGCAGGCATTCCTTGTCAGCGACAGCCGTCTCGGCCGTACCGACAGCGTTATCAGGCGTTACAGTGAAAAGGGCAGATTCATAGACGAACGCAATCTCAGATCAAGCCACCAGCGTCACATCCTTCAGCCGGGTGAATTCCTGATAGTCGAGATCACTACGAGGGGATAAGGTTTATTCTCCAAGAATAAGCTTGATAAGCTCGGCGGAGGCCTTGGAAGCGGCATTTCTCCACTTTTTGCAGATATTTACGGCGGTAGCCTCATCGTCCACGGTCAATGTGGCGCTAAAAGGCCTGCCGTTATTGTCAGAAGTAAGGGCCACCTTGAATTTGCCGCCTTCGGCAAGCTCCAAAGAGGCATTTACGCCCGAATTCTTGTTCATTTCAGCGGCGATCTCAGCTGCAGCTTCGTCCAGATGCTGGATCAGGGGAGCGCTGAGCGAGGAGATCAGGTCGTTCAGAACGGCTTTACCGCCGTCTGTTAAGGTCAGATTCTCAGTGGAACCCACGGCATCGCCCGTATAATCGCCGGACCTGCTCTTGTCCATGAGATTGCCCGAGATAAGCTCCTCATAGGAGCGGGAGAACGTAAAGAAGTCCGAATAAAGCGATTCCATGCACTTTTCCATCAGAAGATGGTAGCTGACGCCCGGCGCACGGCTGACAAGGTACAGTATCTGGATCTTTGATTCCGCTATTGAAATATCAGACATCTTGCATTCCTTTATCGTTCGTTGTTATTTGTAATATTTCACGATTAATTATACTCGAAAAGACAAAATTACGGGTGTATACTCTGAATGATTTTTGAATAACACCTGTAAGGAGACTTAAAAATGATCACATTTGATTACCAGAACGCCCTCGATTTTATCGGCGGTGAAGAGGCAGTCGCTAGAATGGAGCCCCAGGTTAAAGCCGCTTCTGATATGCTTCACAAGAAGAACGGCCCCGGAAATGATTTCCTCGGATGGCTCGACCTCCCCACAAATTATGACAAAGAAGAATTCGCACGTATCCGCAAGGCCGCTCAGAAGATCAGAAGAGATTCTGACGTCCTCATCGTTATCGGTATCGGCGGTTCATATCTCGGCGCACGTGCCGTAATCGAGCTTCTCGGACACTCTTTCGCTAACGCAGCATCCAAGAAGGTAAGAAAGAGCCCCCTCGTTCTTTTCTGCGGCAACTCTATCAGTGCCACATATCTTGCAGACATGATGGACATCATTGAGGGCAAGGATATTTCCCTCAACATCATTTCCAAGTCCGGCACAACAACAGAGCCCGCTATCGCTTTCCGTATCCTCCGCGCTTACATGGAGAACAAGTACGGCAAGCAGGGCGCCAAGGAAAGAATCTATGCCACAACAGACAAGGCAAGAGGAGCTCTTAAGGGCTTAGCTGACGAAGAAGGCTACGAGAGCTTCGTAGTACCTGACGATGTAGGCGGCCGTTTCTCCGTTCTTACAGCAGTAGGACTTCTTCCTATCGCAGTTGCAGGCATCGACATCAGAGAGCTCATGAAGGGCGCAAGAGACGCTTCCAAGGCTTACAAGAAGCTTCCTCTCTCTGAGAACCCCTGCTATCAGTACGCTGCAGTACGTAACTGCCTCCTCCGTTCCGGATATTCCACAGAGGTTATGGTCAACTACGAGCCTTCTTTCCACTTCATGACAGAGTGGTGGAAGCAGCTCTACGGCGAGTCTGAAGGTAAGGACAGAAGAGGTATCTTCCCGGCAGGCGTCGACAACACAACAGATCTCCACTCCATGGGCCAGTTCATCCAGGACGGCGCACGCATCATGTACGAGACAGTTGTCCAGATCGACCAGCCCAGAAGATCTTTTGAGATCCCTAACGACAAGGCTAATCTCGACGGTCTTAACTTCCTCTCCGGCATGGATATGAACGAAGTTAACGCAAAGGCAATGCAGGGCACAATCCTTGCTCACGTTGACGGTAAGGTACCGAACCTCCTGATCCACATGCCTGACCAGACAGCTTACTCTCTTGGTGAGCTCATCTACTTCTTCGAGAAGGCCTGCGGCATCTCCGGATACCTCCTCGCTGTAAATCCCTTCAACCAGCCCGGCGTTGAAGCTTACAAGAAGAACATGTTCGCTCTTCTCGGCAAGCCCGGCTACGAGGACCAGAAGGCTGCACTCGAGGCAAGACTTAACAAATAATTTAAGGCAAGCAATTGCTTTGAACAGACGGGGGTTCGCTGATTCCAGCGGCCCCTGTTCTTTTCTGAAAAATCCAAGGTCCGGCCCCTGATTTCTTGTCGGTTTTTTAGGGGTTTTTCAGTGCTTTTTTGTCGGTTCTTTGTCGGCTTTTGTCGAAACTTGTCAGCTTTGTCAGCTTTTCAGAGTTTTCTTGTCGGCTATCTTGTCGGTTTCCTTATGAATTCTTGGCAACGTCGTGGATTGGATGGGGCACCGTAAAAAGCATTGAACCAACCCTTCGGGACCGCAAAAGGCCCTGAAACAGCCGGCAAAAGGGTTATAAAACCGACACAAAAGCAGACAAGGGAACCGACAAATCGACAAGGAACCTGCAAATTGTCGTCAACTTCCTTTTAGAACCGACAAGGCAGCCGACAAAAGCAGACAAAAAACCGACACGATATTATGGATTTGAGATTGTATATTTTGCCTTCCTTCGGCGTTTGAATATCCTCTTTATTACTTGTATAATAAACCGCGAAAATTCCATCCCAGAAGAATGAGGTAGATATTATGATTTCAACACTTGAAAACGGCGCTTGGCTCATTAACGGTTCAGAACTTATCGAAGATAAGGCCGGTGCGGCTGAAGCGGTTGCCGCTAAGACCGGCAAGGCTGCTGACAAGGCGCAGGCTAAGCAGGGCACTATTGCTTACGGCATCCTTAAAGATCACAACACATCAGGCAATATGGAGCAGCTCAAGATCAAGTTCGACAAGCTGACTTCACATGACATCACATATGTAGGCATCATCCAGACGGCTAGAGCTTCGGGCCTTGAGAAGTTCCCGATCCCTTACGTTCTTACAAACTGCCACAACTCACTTTGCGCAGTAGGCGGCACGATCAACGAAGATGACCACATGTTCGGTCTTACAGCTGCCAAGAAGTACGGCGGTATCTATGTACCTCCTCATCAGGCCGTTATTCACCAGTACGCAAGAGAGATGCTCGCTACTTGCGGCGGCATGATCCTCGGCTCTGACTCCCACACACGTTACGGTGCTCTTGGTACCATGGCTATGGGTGAGGGCGGTCCTGAGCTCGTTAAGCAGCTCCTCTCACAGACTTATGACATCAAGATGCCTGATGTTATCGCTATTTATCTTACAGGCGAGCCGATGAAGGGTGTTGGTCCCCAGGACGTTGCTCTTGCGATCATCGGCAAGGTATTTAACTCCGGATATGTTAAGAACAAGGTCATGGAGTTCGTAGGCCCCGGCGTTGCAAGTCTTTCTGCTGATTTCAGGATCGGCATCGACGTAATGACTACTGAGACAACATGCCTTTCTTCCATCTGGCAGACAGATGAGAAGACAAAGGAGTTTTTCGATATCCACGGAAGATCAGGCGACTACAAGCAGCTCGCTCCTGATGCTGTTACTTACTATGACGGCGCTGTTATCGTTGACCTCTCTACGATCAAGCCTATGATCGCTATGCCTTTCCACCCGTCCATCGCTTATGAGATCGACTACGTTAACGCAAATCTCGAGCAGATGATCCACGAGACAGAGGAGAGAGCAAAGGTTTCTTTCGGCGACAAGATCCAGTATTCATTGAAGGACAAGATCCAGGGCGGCAAGCTCATGGTAGACCAGGGAATCATCGCAGGATGCGCAGGCGGCGGATTCGAGAACATCTGCGCTGCTGCTGACATCATGAAGGGCACTTATATCGGCGCTGACAAGTTCACGATGTCCATCTATCCTGCATCAACACCTATCTACATGGAACTCGTTAAGAACGGCGTTGCTGCAACACTCCTTGAGACAGGCGCTATCCTTAAGACAGCTTTCTGCGGACCTTGCTTCGGTGCGGGCGACACACCTGCAAACAACGCATTCTCCATCCGTCACTCCACAAGAAACTTCCCGAACAGAGAAGGTTCAAAGGTTCAGAGCGGCCAGATCTCTTCCGTTGCACTAATGGACGCAAGATCCATCGCAGCAACTGCAGCAAACAAGGGCGTTCTCACAGCTGCTACAGAGTTCACGGGCGAGTTTAACAACTACGCTTACACATTCGACGATAAGATCTATAAGAACAGAGTTTTCGATTCCAAGGGCGTTGCTGATCCCAATACTGAGATCCAGTTCGGACCTAACATCAAGGACTGGCCGAAGATGGAAGCGCTCCCTGAGAACCTCGTTCTCCAGGTTGTATCCGAGATCCACGATCCTGTTACTACAACAGACGAGCTCATCCCTTCAGGCGAGACATCTTCTTACAGATCCAACCCGCTTGGACTTGCAGAGTTCACACTCTCCAGAAAGGATCCTGAGTACGTTGGAAGAGCTAAGAACATCCAGAAGGCTGAGACTGCGCTCGTTGCAGGCGAGAAGCCCTGCCAGGCAGTTGAAGGCCTCCACGATGTAATGCAGGTAGTAAAGAGCATCGTTTCTTTCGAGCATGGCGACGTTAAGGGCATCGGCTTCGGTTCCGTAATCTTTGCAGTCAAGCCAGGTGATGGTTCTGCTAGAGAGCAGGCTGCTTCATGCCAAAAGGTGCTTGGCGGCTGGGCTAACATCGCTAACGAGTATGCTACAAAGCGTTACAGATCCAACCTCATCAACTGGGGTATGCTGCCTTTCATCATCGAGAAGGGCGATCTGCCGTTCTCGAATCTCGACTACATTCTTTTCCCGGGAATCAGAACTGCAGTTGAGACAAAGGCTGAGACGATCAGGGCAATCGCTATCAAGGGCAATGAGACAAAGGAATTCACTTTGACTCTTGGAGACCTCACAGACCGTGAGCGTCAGATCATCCTTGACGGCTGCCTTATCAACTTCAATCGTCAGAAATAAGATCGAATCAATCAGGGTGTAGGCTGCTTTAATATGAAGCAGCCTATTACTTTTTGTGCGAAAATATGACCATGCCGGTAAAGAGAAAAAGACAACAGAAGAAGATTACTTTCGAGTACATGTTCAAGCAGTGGATAGCGCCGCTGTTCATGATAACAGTGGGTGCCGTTGTTGCTGCATTTGCGCTCGAAGAATTCCTGGTTCCGTTTACGATCTTAGACGGCGGCGTTGTCGGTATCTCGATGATCATAAGCCAGCTTTGGGGCGTGCCGTTGGGCGTGCTTACGATCGCTTTGAACATTCCTTTCATGATCGTCGGCTTTAAGCGCCTCGGCATAAGATTCCTCGTTAAGGCAATCTATGCAATGGTAGTATTTTCGAGCTTCCTCGGTGTTTTCGAGCACATGAAGGAAGTAACGAACCAGGAGATCCTTGTAGTCGTATTCGGCGGCGTATTGCTCGGCGTCGGCGTCGGCCTTATCTTAAGATACGGCGGATGCCTGGACGGCACGGAGATTGTTGCGATGCTCCTGTCGCACCACATGGAATTCTCTGTAGGCCAGATTGTTTTGTTCTTCAACATAATCATCTACGCTGTTGCGGGATTCCTTTTCGGACCTGACAGAGCGTTATATTCACTCCTCACATACTTCATCACGTCAAAGGTGATTGATATCGTCGAGAACGGAATGGAACAGGGCAAATCCGTAATGATCATCACAGATCACGGCAAGGATATCGCTGATAAGATCTATTCGCAGCTCGGCCGGACTTGCACACAGATGGAAGGCAAGGGAATGGTCAGTAACGGCAAGAAGACCGTGCTTTACTGCGTTATCACGAGAGTCGAAGTGCCGGCGATAAAGAAGATCATCAACGACGCGGATGTATCGGCGTTCATGACGATCTCAGACGTCTCGGAGATCGTAGGAAATCACATAAAGAAAAAGAAAGCTCCGGTTCATAAAAACAACAGTGCCGCTCACCCGAAGTGAACGGCACTTTATTTTCGCTTTAATTCCTGAATTATGCTTTCTTTCTGGTTGAAGACTTTATCAGGAATACTAACGTGACTGTAATGGCTGCAATCAGAAGAACAAGCAAAAAGACGGAGAAGTTTCTGAATAATAAACCTCCCTGGCCTCTTCTGAATCCGGATGAAGGACTGAAGTATTGCTCCAATATAAAATCCGTATTAAATAAGAGCCCTTCGATAATCCGCATAAGCTTTCTTGCAATTGCAGCTATATTAACTACTGAAGCTATTGCCAGAACAGAGGATATAACCTGTAACGCGGTTTTCGAACTGCCCGGTTTAGCTGAAGCCAGTATCTTTGTTCCTATGAGCAGGAATAACAAACCCAGAGCCAGTATCACAGCAAAAGAGAAACTGCATATGTCTTCTTTAATTGTGATGTTAACAGAGAATGTAAGTATCAGAGCAACTATATTACTGATACAAGCCAAAACCAATCCGATGATCAGAGGAACATTAAAAGCTTTAGTTTCTTTACCCTCAGAACCGGCCTCATTGAGTTCTCTATAAGAAGTGATCTTGGTATTGATGAGAATGATCGATACGATTCCCAGGACAATTATGGCTGCAAAAAGCACATAATATTTTCCCATCACGAACTCTGCACCTGCCGATGGTAATCCGATCGTATATTTGAGATTTGTTGCCTCGATGCGGGGACGGTTTGCTGCAAGTTTTGGGGATACTGCATTTAACACGAAAAACAATATGCCGGAAATAACGGTTAATACTGAAGAAATGATGAAAAGCGTTTTTGCCTTTTTGTTGGCAGCATCTCCGTCTTCAGCATTTTTAAAGATCAGTTTTCCAAGGCATCTTCCTGCTATCCAGAAAGCCAGGATAGATACCAGTGATAAGGATAAGATCTGGTTGGTCAATGCCAGATTAAGGTTTGTGCGGTAGGTATCAACAGGCGAATAGTAAGAAGCCATTCTCGAAGCTAATGTGTAATATTCGAAAAGCACGAAAGCCATTCCGCAAGCTGAACCAATAGCAACAAGTGAACCTGCTATAGCTGAAAACCTGATTTTGTGATCTGAAATGAAAAATAAAAGGGCCAACGCGAACAATAAAGCATAGATCATATGAATACCTCACTGATTCACTCAAAAACCTATTACGCCAACACTTGAATTATTAACGATAATAATGATGTAAGTCAATACAAATCGGAGTCAGAACGTTTTGGTTTAACAAAAAAGGACGTCCCAATTGAGACGTCCTTTTTGTTTAGATTATTAAGTTATTACTTCTTTCCGATAGCGCCGTTAATGGCATCTACGTCAGGAAGATCAACGCCGACTTTCTTCTCAACCTTATCGATAGCGTCATTAGCTATCTTCTTTGCATTCTCGTCCTTTGCGATTGCGCTGACTGCATCCTGTGCAGCACCTACAGCCTTGTTGATATCTAAGTCCATAAAAGGCACCTCCATATTTTTTGATATAATCATTTTATCACTATTGATTCATATTGGAATAAATATCGTTGCCGTGCCACGAATTTCTTTAAGTTCATGTATGGTCATAAAGAAGTCACAACTTTTTTCTATACTCGCGATGAACGAAAAAGGATGTCGTGGAAAGGAACAAAAAAGATGAAGAAGAATTATTTGAGCTTCGGAATAATATATTGTCTTGCTGCGCTGCTTATTTTCCTCGCAGGGATCTTATTTTATTCCAAGAAAAAGATCGACGAATTAAACGCCGGATATTGTAACTTTTTGACTCATCACGAATATTTAATGCGGGATGTCATTACTGAAGACCCGGAAATAACGGCATGCAATATTTTAGATACATGGAGATTCATGTCTTATATGGATGTGGGTTTTTATTCTTCTGTCGTTGATACCCGGAATGATGGCAGCGTGGTTTTCGAATCCCGGGATTTTTATATAGTTTCATATTATGGCGATATCGAGACTGAAGTTATAGAGAACTCTTCTGAAAGATATGAGGCAAAATCGACTCAGCTGGTTCCGGGTGATTCGCGTTATATGGTTTTAGAAGAACCATTTTCAATTCCACCGGACGAGACTGCAGCTCTCCTTTTCCCGAACGGAAGTAATGTCTCGATAACAGGAGCAAGATGTGATGACAGATTCATATACGGCGGCACTCTGACATATACATATGAGGATAATACCAGGACAGTTAATATCGCTACGCCGGGTTTTGTTAATGAAGATGAAAGCGTTCCTTATGAAGAGTGGATCGTCAGGCTTGATGGGATAGAAAGCTATTCCTTTGGCGGAAATACAGGTATAAACAAAAAAGCTCATAAGTTAAGTGATGCATATGTCGAAAAGCACTTAAACGGTAAGGCTCCTGCGGGCCTTAATGTCAAGGAAGGTATTTTCACTACAACAGTTTCGGCAATCTCTGTTTCTGACAAAGGGAATTATCTTGCCACTTACTATTATTTATTGCATCCGTTTCAGCTCGTCTTAAAGGACCATTTAATTATCTATATTCTGTTCGTCCTGGCACTTGTTCTGGTTGAAGCAGTTGTAATCTTCGCTGTAAGAAAACTCTACCTTAACCAGAAGAGATTCGAACTTCGGAGCGAGAAGCTTACAAAAGGCATTGCTTACGATCTGCAGGGCCCTCTGGCAGTTACCAGAAAGTATCTGGATAACTGGGAAAACGCTGAAGAAGACAAGCGCGCCGAATATTCTGAGAAGATCATTTCAGAAGTTGACCATATGTCATCTCTGGTAACAAGGCTTCTCGAGCTGTCTAAGATACAGGACGGCAGCGTTAAGCTGAACCGTGAGGATGTTGATCTCCTGCTCCTGACCCAAAACATTAAGAAGAGGAATATGGAATCAATATTGAAAAAGAATATAGATCTGGCGGTCGAATGCGATGATCCCGGGGCAGAATATACGGTTTACGCCGATCTCGAGATGATGTACATAGTTATAAACAACTTTATGACAAATGCCATAAAATATTGCGATCACACTATAAGGATCAAGCTGAAAAAGTTCAGAAACTCAATAGAATTCAGCATCACGAACGATGGTGCGGGAATCGACAAGGCCGATCTTGAAAAAGTTTGGGACGTTCTTTATAACTCCGGCAAGGATAAGTCCGGACAGGATGAGAACAGCGGAGTAGGGCTTTCAGTCGTAAAGAGCATACTTGATGCACATAATGCAAAGTGCGGATGCTTTAGCGGGCTTATAGGAACGAATTTCTGGTTCTCGATGGATGTTTATGAGGAAGAAAAATGAAAAAACAATATATCAGATACGGAGCGATCTTTTGCATTGTTGTGCTGCTGGCATTTTCGATCGCATTTATAATTTTCACCAAGAACAAAATAGATGATTATAACTTATATTTCAATCTGCCGTTAATATCAGAAAACATTGATTATCATGCTGATAATGATGATGGACAATTGGAACAGCAGGTAATCAGATCATGGGATCGCTATCTCACATATGAATATGCGGATCGCACGGGCTTTTATTCTTCGATTACTGATGTTAACAGCGGCGAGGTTATCCTGGATTCTTTTGAACAGGGAATACACAAAGGTGATGCTGCAATCGAAAAGCTTAATCAAATGGCTTACGAGGCAGGTATTGAAGGAGAA
>JAEFBC010000234.1 GCA_016292155.1 Saccharofermentans sp.
ACGCCGAGTTTATCTGCTGCGCTGAACGATTAGCACCTACATATAAATTTTCGAATAACATGAAAAATGTCTGCAGGTTTTGCGAAAAACCGGCCTATTCCGGTGCCAACCTACATATAAAACTCCATAAATCTATAAAAAAGTCTGTAAGTGATGATGTTTTGGCCTTGAAAATGGCTAAAACCTACCGATAAAAAATTGAAAATCTTCGAAAATGTCTGCAGGCAGGTATTCCGGTGTTATTTTGAAGTGCTTTTTACACTCAGTACTACGATCGCCGCGAAAACAAGAAGTATTCCGGCAATAGCCACAAGCCCCACTTTTTCGCCCATTACAAAGAATCCGAAAAGTGTTGCGGCAGCTGGCTCAACGGTTGCAAGTACTGCCGCCCTTCCTGCAGTAGTCTTATTAAGGCCAAGCGTGTATAAAAGGAACGGAATGACTGCGGTTACGACAGCCGTAAGAAGCACAAATCCGAACAAAGAAAGCTTGTTGTCGACGGCGGATATTTTCGCGATGAGATCGGGCGGATTGGCAACAAAAATGGATCCAAAACCTGCGATCAGGAACGTATAGCAAGTTACTGTATAAGGCGAATATTTCTTAAGCGCGAATGTGCCGAAAATGCTGTAAAGACCGTAGCCCAAGCCTGAACCGAGGCCTACGAGGATTCCGACAACTGTAACTTTGCCGCCGAATCCTGACACGAGCACGCAGCCTGCAAATGCAAGGATCAGCGCAATCAGTTTTTGAACCGAGAATTTCTCCTTTAGAAAAATAATCGCGAGGACCATTACCCAGATCGGCGATGTGTAAAGAAGGATCGCCGCGGTGGACATCGTCATGAGGCGGATCGCGGTGAAGTAGCAGCAGGTAAAAAAGAGAATGCTTACAAGGCCCAGCGCAAGGAACAGCGGGATGTCTTTAGCATTGATCTTAAAGCCTTTGCGGTCTTTTATGAGAAGTATCAGCGCGAAAAGAATCCCTGCCGTGGTAAGTCTTAAACACGCGACCTGAATGGACGTAAATCCGAGGTCGTTTAAGTGGCGCACGAAGATTCCCATGCTGCCCCAGAAAAGTCCTGCGATTATTATGAGGATGTCACCTATATAGTTTTTTGTTTTTCCCATAAGTAAGGATTATAGCACCAAAAGACTCCACGGAGCGTGGGTAACAATGTATTTCGGGCTGTGTTATTTTGATAGCGAAAAGGAGGCACAAATGCCATGGATAAGTATGTAACAGGAGCAGTGATAAGAAAGCTCCGCGAAGATAAGAAGATGACGCAGGAAGAGCTCGCCGGGAAACTATTCGTCAGCAGCAAAGCTGTGAGCAAATGGGAGACAGGCCAGGGCTTTCCTGATGTGAGCCTTATCGAGCCGCTCGCAAAAGCTCTGGGGATCTCTGTGATAGAGCTTTTGTCAGGCGAGGATATCAGGAATATCAACCGCGCATCGAATATGAACAGATGCAAGTTCTATGTATGCCCTGTGTGCGGAAATGTGATCGAAGCAACAGGAGAAGCTGTGGTCAGCTGCTGCGGAATCACGCTGCCTCCCCTCGAAGCGGAAGCATGTGACGCTGAGCATCAGATTAAGAAAGAAACAGTTGAAGACGAGTACTATGTGACATTGGATCACCCGATGACAAAGGACCACTATATCTCATTCTTGGCAGCTGTTTCAGATGACAGGATCCAGCTCAAAAAACTCTATCCGGAAGGTCCTTGTGAAGCAAGATTCAGGGTCAGGGCGGTAAGGAAAATATATGCTTACTGCAACCGCCACGGGCTGTTTATGCTGAAGCTGTAACAGGGTATATTGTCCTAAAAACAAAATTGACGATGTATTAAGCAGAAGCTATAATTATTTCAGGAATGAGGCATTACCGTATAGACGGTTATCCTCGAAGTTTAGCTAAATAAGCCGCATCTTCTTGGTTGGAGGGCGGCTTATTTCTTTGTCCTAAAACAAAGAGCAATGATCGAAAATGAAGGCTTACTGCAACCGCCACGGCCTGTTTTTGCTTAAATCTTAAGGAAAACTTAAGGTGTTTACCCTATTTCTGCGCAAGTTTTTAAGATTCCGGACTGTATAATATTGGTGAGCTGACTTATGGGGATAGGTCAGCCGCAATAAATATTAGGAGATGATAGGAATGTTAGTTATACCGTATGTTTACATGGCAGCGGTCTATACAGCAATATATCTGCTCGTAAGGGCCGCGGTCAGTCTGCGCAATAAGAAGATCGACTGGAAGCGTGAGAGGCTTCATATTCTGATGTACATAAATCTTCTTGTCATCATATACTTTACTTTCTCACCGCTTCTTCTGGATCTTAATGAGATCTTCAACTGCAGGATCAATCTGCTTCCGTTTGTGTATCTGACGGATTACGATAACAGGACAGATATGATCTTTAATGTGTTCGGCAATATCCTGATGTTCGTTCCGACGGGAATCATACTGCCTGTACTCTATAAGCGCCTGGATAATTTCTTCAAGGTCACAGGAACCGGACTTCTCATGTCTCTGGCAATAGAGATACTCCAGCTGCCGTTTGCCGACAGGACGTCTGACGTTGACGATCTCATTCTGAATACATTGGGCGTTGCCATAGGTTACATTCTCTATTTGACTGTGCGCAATGTAAAGAACCTGGGAAAGCAGAAAGCAAGACTTTCTGAGGGAGCTTAAACCGCAGTCAGCAAAAAACAACCTTATGGATCAGAGCCGTTTTCCGCAAGGAAGACGGCTCTTTTCATTGTTGTATGCATTAAAATTATATAATCTATGCAATGCATAAACATAGGAGATTGGTATGAAAAAGAAGGAAAATCCCGAGCGCCGCAATGAAGTCGAGAAGACTTTGCTTGAATTAAGCGGCTTGGAGCAGAAGGAGCTTTTCGAGAAGTATCAGACTGACGAATATGGTCTTGACCCTGTTCAGGCGGCTGACCGCCTTGAAGAATACGGAAGGAACATCATTGATTTTGGCAAAGAAAAGAATCTTGCCGTACGTATCAAGGATGCGATAATAAATCCTTTCAACATCGTGCTCCTGGTAGTTGCGATGATCACGTTTATTACGGACGTTGTGCTCGCTGAAGAGCCGTCATTTGCAACATTCATCATGCTCGTTGCGGTAATCATAATTTCCGCGACGATATCTTTCATTCAGGAAGAGAAGTCCAACAACGCAGCAAAGAAACTGCAGGGTATGATCACCACCAAGCTCGATGTTATCCGTAACGACGTCGAGATCGAAGTCGATATCGAAGAACTCGTTCCGGGCGATATCGTTAAGCTCGCATCAGGCGACATGATTCCCGGCGATGTCAGATTCATCGAGACGAAGGACCTCTTCATCGACCAGTCGCAGCTCACAGGTGAGAGCAACCCTGTCGAGAAGTTCACCACAAGCGAGAAGAATGTCGGCGTCACCGACCTCGCAAATATCGGATTCATGGGATCCAATATCGTATCAGGAAGTGCCAAGGCAATTATCCTCCTGACCGGCGGAGATACATATTTCGGAAGCATGGCAAAGAGTCTTAACTCTTATGAGGAGAAGAGCGCATTCGAGAGGAACCTTGATTCCGTAAGCAAGCTCCTTATCCGCTTCATGCTCATTACCGTTCCGGTAATCTTCATCGCAAACTTTATCACCAAGGGCAGGGGCGGCTGGCTCGAATCCCTCATGTTCGGCATCACGATCGCAGTCGGTATCATGCCGGAGATGCTCCCTGTCATCATGAACTCCTCTCTTGCAAGAGGCGCTATCAACATGTCCCGCAAGAAGACCATCGTTAAGCGTCTGGGAGCTATCCAGACATTCGGTGAGATGGACGTCTTCTGTACCGATAAGACCGGTACGCTCACGCAGGACGAGATAATCCTTGAGAAATACATGGACGTTCTTGGCCGTGAGGACAAACGTATCTTAAGACACGCATTCCTCAACAGCTATTTCCAGACGGGCCTTAAGAACCTGATGGACGTTGCCATTATCAACCGCGCCGACAAGGAAGATCTGGGCTATCTCAAGGAAGCTTATGTAAGAGAAGACGAGATCCCGTTCGACTTCACGCGCCGCCGCATGAGCGTTGTGTTAAAGGACAAGAACGGCAAGCGCCAGCTCATCACAAAGGGCGCCGTTGAAGAGATCTTATCGATCTGCTCATTTATCGAGATCGACGGCGAAGTAAAAGAGATTACTGACGAGCTTAAAGCGAACGCGAAAAAGATCGCTGAAGAGAACAACCTCGAAGGCATCCGTGTTATCGCCGTAGCCCAGAAGAATAACGTTCACGGCGTCGATGTCTTCGGTGTCCAGGACGAGAGCGAGATGGTATTGATCGGCTTTGTCGGTTTCTTAGATCCGCCGAAGGAATCTGCAGGCACGGCCATCAATGCTCTGAGAAAGAACGGCGTACGTACGATAGTCCTCACAGGTGACTCTGAAGGTGTTGCCATCAACATCTGCGGCAGACTCGGATTTTCTACCGAACTGACACTTACAGGCGCCAAGATCGAAGCCATGACTGACGACGAGTTAAGAGAAGCATGCGAGAAGTGCGACATCTTCTCCAAGCTCTCACCTTACCAGAAGCAGCGCGTCGTTAAGATGTTCCAGGCTAACGGCCACACGGTGGGCTACATGGGTGACGGCATCAACGACAGTTTGCCTTTAAAGCAGGCAGACATCGGTATTTCCGTCGATAACGCTGTTGATATCGCGAAAGAGGTCGCTGATATCATCCTCCTCGAAAAGGACCTCAACGTCCTTGACGAAGGCGTTGTCGAAGGCCGTTCGACCTTTGCGAACATGTCCAAGTATTTAAAGATGTCCGTCTCAGGCAACTTCGGAAACATGTTCTCGGTACTTATCGCGAGCATCTTCCTTCCGTTCCTGCCGATGCTTCCTGTACACATCCTCGTGCAGAACCTCTTAAACGACTTCGCACAGCTCGGCATGCCTTTCGACCACGTTGAATCCAAGTATATAGAGAAGCCCAAGAAATGGGACCTCGGAGGCATCAAAGGATTCATGGTATCCTTCGGCCTCTTGAGTACTGTTCTGGACGTTCTGTGCTTCCTCGTGCTCTGGTTCATCTTCGGATACAACAATCCCGAACTGGCCGGCTACTTCCAGTGCGGCTGGTTCATGTTCGGTGTCATCTCACAGACGATGGTAATCCACACGATCAGAACGCCCAAGCTCCCGTTCGTCGGCGACAGGGCTTCTATCCAGCTCACGCTCTCGACACTCGCAGTCATTGCAGTCACGCTGGTAATCGGATTTACCGGATTGTCTGCGCTCTTTGACCTCCCGACAATGCCCATAAGCTACATGCTCTGGCTCGCGATCCTCATGGTTGTCTACATGGTTTTCGCGCAGATCATGAAGGTCATCTACATCAAGAGACACAAGGACTGGTATTGATCTTTTAAGAACTTAAGATTTATGCAGGCGCCTCAGAACAATGAGGCGCCTGTTTTATTGAAGCGGGATGACTGATAGCCATTTTCCGGGCGGAATTCCAGGCGCCGCCTGAAGTTTAGCCTGGAGTTTGGGCTATTTTCGGGTGTTTTACGGGCGGAATTCTCGGCGGCGCCTGAAGTTTAGCCTGGAGTTTGGGGTATTTTTGGGTGTTTTACGGGCGGAATTCTCGGCGGCGCCTAGAGTTTTGCCTGGATTTGGTACAATACAAAGCATAAATCAGATGGAGGCGTCCCGCCATGAGTAAGAAAACAGGTTCTAAAGCAAAGAAAGTAATAATCACCATTCTGGTGGTTATAGCAGCCCTGGTTGCTATCGTATTCATCGGTGCGAGGATCTATTTCAGGGCGCCTGTAAGCAGTTATTACAAGGCTTCGGAGAAGGCTTTTGTGATCCCCGGTCTCATGGACAACATGACGCCTCAGGGCCTGGATTACGTATCATCAGTAGATACATATCTCATCTGCGGATATCAGAAGGACGGCTCTCCGTCGCGCATTTACAGAGTTGACGGTGCGAGCGGTAAAGATGACGGCTACGTTATCATGGGCGATGAGAACGGCAGCGGAATAAAGCCACATGCAGGCGGCCTTGCTTCGCACGGTGAGTATCTTTTTGTCGCAGGTGACGAGGATGCGTGCATTAATGTCTACAGTTTAAATGATGTTCTTTCCGCAAAGAGCGGAGATACAGTAAAGAAGCTCGGAAGTTTCTCGACAAAGTTTTTAAATGACAAGATCAATGTCGCATGGATATGCTTTGCTGAAGATCGCATGATCGTAGGCGAGTTCTACAGGGATCCGAATTACATGACAGATGAATCGCACTGGATCACGACGAAGTCGGGCGAAGAGAACCGCGCAATAGCGTGGGCTTATAAGTTCAGCAATGATGAGGATTCTTCTTTCGGTATCTCGAATAAGCCTTTTGAGATGTATTCGATGCCGGGGCTCGTGCAGGGCATGACGGTAAAGGACGGAAAGATCTGGATCTCACAGTCTTACGGCACTCCTAAGTCCACGATAAGATGCTATGACATCTCAGGCAGTGAACCTGTTGAATTTATGGGAAGGATCGGTTCCGGTTTGCCTGAAGCCACTGTGACGGTTCCGGTCTACGCATTCGACAGTTCGACACAGGTGGCCTCTTTCGATGCGCCGCCGATGGCAGAAGAGATCGTTTTCGTGGGCGGAAAGCTCCTTATCATGAGCGAGTCCGCTTCTATGAAGTATTTCTTCGGAAATCTTACGGGCGGAAGATGGTGCTATGCGACGGACGTAGACAGGCTCATTACATTGAATTGATACCATTTGCTTTAATGAAGTGCATCTCCGGGAACCGCACAGACAGCAAATTGTGCTATATGACAGGGAAAACGCACCTTATATAAGAAAAACTTATTCCTGCTGCTTTTTACAAAAGTGATATAATTCCTCCCTGAAAGCATAAATAAGGGAGATTAAGTTTTGCGCAGTAAAGCGTTTAAGAACATCGCGTTATATCTGTTTTGCCTGGTTGCAGCGACACTGTTTACAGTCGTTTTTTCCCAATC
>JAEFBC010000235.1 GCA_016292155.1 Saccharofermentans sp.
CTCGTTCCTTCAAATGCAGGCGCAGGCTACGTATTAAGACGTCTCATCAGACGTGCCGTAAGACACGCAAGAACACTCGGTCTTTCCACAGAGCAGATCCTGGGTCTTGCGAAGATCTATATCGACAGCGTTTACGATGACAGCTACCCGCTCCTTGCAAAGAACAGAGAGTTCATCCTTAATGAGCTCGACAAGGAGATCGCAAGATTCGAGAGCACTCTCGAGAACGGCATCAAGGAATTCAGAAAGATCCTTGACGACAAGAAGGCAGCAGGTTCCTCCGAGATCGACGGCGATTCCGCATTCTATCTCTACGATACATTCGGATTCCCTATTGAGCTCACAGTCGAGATGGCTTCCGAAGAAGGCCTTACGGTCGATGAGGAAGGCTTCAAGGCTGCAATGGAAAAGCAGAAGGAGACAGCAAGAGCTGCTACCAAGGCTAAGGGCGATCTCGCACTTTCCGTAAATGAGATCCCTGAAGAAGTTGCTAAGGACTCAAATGCCACAGAATACGACGGTTACGATGACCTCAAGTGCGATGCAAAGGTTATCTATATCCTCAGCTCAAGCGATGAAGGCATCAAGTCCGTTGACAGTGCTTCTGAAGGCGAAGACATCATCGTAGTAACCGATAAGACAGTTCTTTACGCTACGATGGGTGGTCAGATCCACGATGAAGGTAAGATCTTCACTGACAGCTTTGAAGCTGAGGTAATCTCCGTAGATAAGGATGCCCAGGGCAAGTATCTCCATACTCTTAAGGTTGTTAAGGGCAGTGTATCCACAGGCGAGACAGTCAGCATCGAAGTTGATAAGAAGAACAGACTTGCGATCGCAAGGAACCATACAGCTACACATATCCTGCTCTCAGCACTTCAGAAGGTTCTGGGTGATCACGTTGAGCAGGCAGGTTCTTATGTAGGCAATGACCGTTTAAGATTCGACTTTAATAACTCACAGGCAATGACAGCTGAAGAGATCGCTAAGGTCGAAGAGATGGTAAACGATGTTGTCCTTCAGGCTCTTCCTGTTGAGACAAAGGTCCTTGCCATTGAAGATGCAAAGAAACTCGGCGCTACGGCAATCTTCGGCGAGAAGTACGGAGAGGTTGTTAGAGTCGTTGCGGTAGGCGGTTTTGAAGCTCCTTTCGATCTTGAGTTCTGTGGTGGTACACACCTTAAGAACAGCGCTCAGATCGGACAGTTCAGGATCGTTTCCGAGTCCGGTATCGCAGCAGGCATCAGAAGAATCGAAGCTGTAACAGGCGAGAGATGCTATGAGATGAACAAGGCAGACAGGAACCTCATCGATGAGGCAGCAGCTGCTCTTAAGACTCCCAAGGATAAGATTGTCGAGAGGATCGATGCTCTTCACGCAGAAGTTAAATCTCTCGAAAAGGAACTCGCTGAGATCGAGAAGGCTAAGGCAGGATCATTTGCTGACAGCGCAGTATCATCCGCTAAGGATATCGGCGGCGTAAAGGCTGTCATCGCAGCTTGTGATGCAGCTGATGCAGCAGCTTTGAGAGATACGGCAGACAAGATCCGCGACAAGCTCGACTGCGGCGTTGTATTCCTTGCAGCAAACGGCGGCGACAAGCTCCTTTTCACAGCCATGGCTACAAAGTCAGCTAATGAGAAGGGCGCTCACTGCGGAAACATCATCAAGGAAGCTGCTAAGGTCGCAGGCGGTGGCGGCGGCGGACGCCCCGACATGGCTCAGGCCGGCGGCAAGGATGTATCCAAGCTCAACGATGCACTTGCTAAGGCAGAGGAAGTATTGGCTTCACAGGTTAACGGTTAAAGGAGAAAAGCTATGTGCTTATTTTGTGATATAGTTGCGGGCAAGATCCCGTCAGCAAAAGTATATGAGAACGATTATGTCTACTGTTTCAAGGATATTAATCCCGTAGCACCCGTTCACGTTCTTGTTGTTCCGAAGAAGCATTTCGCAGACATGAACGAGCTCGCTTCAGATCCTGAGGGTGCTCTCTATGCAGGCGAGATCACGAAGGCTATTGCTGAAGTTGCAAAGATCACAGGCGTAAGCGGTGCTTACAGAACGATCAACAACTGCGGTGAAGGTGCAGGCCAGACTGTTATGCACGTTCACTTCCATGTGATCGGCGGCACAACTCTTACGGAGAAGCTTATCTGATCCTATGGCTAGAATGAGAACCAAGCGCAATATTCCTGCGCGCATGGAAAAATGTCATGAGCGCTGGTTTGACGCGCCCATGTTAAACCGCGGAAAGTGGAGAGAAGCATGCGGCTTTGCTGAAGACGTTCCGGTCTGGCTAGAGATCGGCTGCGGCAAGGGAAAGTTCTGCACCGAGATGGCATTAAGACATCCGGAAGTCCTTTATATCGCTATGGAAAGGGATGCTTCCGTCACTTTGGCTGCAATAGAGAAGGCTCATGAACTTGAGATCCCCAACCTCTTCTTTATCAGAGGCGATGCAGGCATTATCGAGAACTATTTTGCGGAGAATGAGGTAGACAGGATCTTCCTTAATTTCTCTGATCCCTGGACCAGGCAGAACAAGCCCAAGAGACGTCTTACATATAGAGACTTTCTTGCCAAGTACAAGGTGATGATGAAAGATCACGGAGCCATCGAATTCAAGACTGACAATGATGATCTTTTCGACTTCTCTTTAGGCGAATTCGAAGCCATGGGCTTTACGATTGCTGACGTAACCAGAGATCTTCACAACAGCGAATGGAATGAGCAGAACATCCGCACGGAGTTCGAGCAGAAGTTCGCTGACCAGGGCATTACGATCAAGAGAGTCGTAGCAAATCTGTAATTGGCGGACCAGAATATATGGAACTTAACAAATGTCCCAACTGCTCGGGAAAACTTGAGCTTGCAAAAAACAGGAAAAGACTTGTCTGTTCTTACTGCGGCAGCGAGTTCCCTTTGGATGAAACCACTAAAAGTGAGATAGGCGGCCAGCCCGTTAACATGGATTGGTTCTATTACGACTGGGACATGGAGAGTATAAAAGAGAATGACAGCTGCCATAAAGTGATCCTCTCTTTTATCAGGACTTTAAATGAGTATGAGACATCTTCCGCGATCGAAAATTACATCCGTGAGTATCTTATGGGCTTTGATGATGTATCCGCATACGGTATCCGCGAACAGAAGATGAAGGGCATTATAAAGCGCCTTGAGCCGGGTTTTCTTCCTGACGAGCGCGTGATCCTTTATTACGATGACGGCATCCTGATCCACGGCAAGACCGGCATCGTGTTTACAAACAGGCGTACATTCTTCGTTGAGAGCAAGAACATAAGGGAAGTCACACATAGCTCGGTGCCTTTTATAGACGTCTCATTTTCTCTTGGACATCCCAAGATACATCTGGGCGACAAATATTTAAATGATATAGGCGGCGGAAGCGCTTTCGTCTCACACTTTGATCTTGTGGGTGCGGTAATGGCTCTCATCTGCGCTTATGCATTCGAACAAAAGCCCGGAAGGCCGAAGATACG
The DNA here is from genome assembly GCA_016292155.1 of Saccharofermentans sp. Lineage (GTDB taxonomy): Bacteria > Bacillota > Clostridia > Saccharofermentanales > Saccharofermentanaceae > Saccharofermentans. Next base: position 3,504 of record JAEFBC010000235.1, read on the forward strand.
GCTTTCTGACAGCATTAATTAATTCCGGCTTATTTCCTTGCGAAAAGGTACACTTCCGAATCCTCGTACTTGACCTCAAAATCGTCATCGTAGAGAAGTGACATCAGAAGATACCTGTCACTGGTTCCGTTGACCAGAAGATAGTTGAACTGGTATTTGTCGGTGAAATCCCTGTAATACATGTTTGCGGTACGGAGTTCATAGTATTCGCCGTAATAATCGAACTCGCCGTTGTTCTGTGCGAGGAACAGCTCAGCTCTTCCGTCGATATAAGGATGGAAGCCCTTGTATTCCATGTACTGGCCGTCGCTGAAATTTGCATACAGGACTACAGGATCCTCACTTCTTTCGAGGATCTTAGAAACTTCGTCCAGGCGGTCATAATGAGCTGTCCTGCCGGGCTCTGCAATGAGCGATTTGACCAGATATTCCGTGCACAGGCAAACGGTAAACATTATGAGCAGCGCTGCGAGCATTATCCTTACACGGCGCGTGAGCTTGGATGTGATGTTCGAAGGAAGCGTGATCTCCAGGTCCTTGATCATGTATGAGAATGAGGATACGCCGAAAATAAAGAAATAAGGCGTTCCCTTCCTGTGAAGGAGCGCAAGAAGAAGCGTGCCGAAGAACAGGCAGAAGAACCTGACGGAAAAAGACTTTTTCTTATAGAAAAATCCGGTAATGACCATGAGGATGATAAGCCCGAAGAGCATCTTGCCGATGTGCGTTCCGATGTCCGTGGGAAGCATCTCATAGATCGTGGTGCCCAGCTGATTATCGCCGTAAGATGCGATCAGATAGAACATGTTGTCGGTACCATAAGGATTTGCAAGTCCGATAATGGCGCCACAGGCAAGTGCCGCAACAAGAGCTATAAGGCTGCCTTCGGCCTCAAGCTTAAAGCGCTTGGTCTTAACAGGTATTGCACCTGCGATATAAGGCAGCATAAATACAAACAACATGGGCCACATGGAAGCGTGGATATTGATCAAAGCCAGGGAAACCAAAGGGATACCGGCAAGATAAACGATCTTCTTTGTCTGGATATACTTTTCGAGAATCAAGATCTCCGCAAGGAGCAGGGCGAATGTAAATGTCTGGGGCCTTGTGACGATAAGCTGATTGAAGATCAGGATGTCAGTTAAGCCTGCAAGCACTACGGATACCAGTTCATTCTTTGTTATAAGAAGGTTAAGGCGGTATGTAAGAGCGCAGATGCATGCATAACAGACGTAAAGAAGGCAGAACAGTCCGATCCTGCCCAGGCGGGAATATACGAAATAGAAGATCACCGTACTGAGCCACTGCTGTACGACAAGCTTCATGTTCGAGTGCATTGAAAGGAAATCAGTGTGCGGGAAGCCGTTATTTACGATATATTCGCCGGTTTTGTATAGGAACCAGAAGTCGTTATCGATAGTTCTGAACTGGAAGCAGGCGATAACGAAAGGGAAAAGCAAAAGGATGACTTTGAGCCAGACCGGGAGTTTGTTTTTGACTATTTGAGGTTCTTTCATTATCTTTGCTCCGTGCGATGATAGTGAAATTATATCACGCGAACTATGAAGCAAAAATCGTTTGAGGTAAAAAGTGGGCAATAAGCCTCTTTTTTATTAAAATTTACATTCTGATGACGAAAATTCTGTGGAAAACCCCTTTTTAGTGGAGTAGAATTCTTAAGGTGCAGACCATAGGGCACTATAAAAGTTTAATAATCCCGGTTAAGGGAATTTAGGAGGAATTCAATATGGCAGTAAAAGTTGCGATTAACGGTTTCGGTCGTATCGGTCGTCTTGCTTTCAGACAGATGTTCGGTGCTGAGGGTTATGAGATTGTAGCTATCAACGATCTTACAAAGCCTTCCA
>JAEFBC010000236.1 GCA_016292155.1 Saccharofermentans sp.
AGCCAGTTGCCGGCAAAAGCCGAGAAACTCTGATAAGGTGAATTACCCATGCCGGGGTAGGAAAACGGCAGAACCTGCCAGTACTTCATGCCCTGGGAAGCCAATTGCTTCGCGAAGTCTATTGCCTCCTGTCCGATCACGCCCGTGCCAAAAGGACCCGGGAGTGAGCTGATATGCATCAAAACGCCTCCACCACGTCTCATTATTTGTAATTCCCTTCTTTCTTATATATAATTACTTGTCTCTATTAGGCTATTATACATTTCTTGAGGGTAAAATGAATTCAGTTGATGAAATTAAAAGACGCCGGACCTTTGCGATCATCTCGCACCCGGACGCAGGTAAGACCACTATTACAGAGAAACTTCTCCTTTACGGAGGAGCTATCCATCAGGCAGGCTCTGTCAAAGCGCGTAAGGCTGCACGCCACGCCACTTCAGACTGGATGGAAATTGAGAAAAAGCGTGGTATCTCAGTAACTTCATCAGTAATGCAGTTCGAATACGACGGCTGCCACATCAATATCCTTGATACACCCGGCCACCAGGACTTCTCAGAGGACACCTACAGAACACTCTGCGCAGCTGACTCTGCGGTAATGGTCCTTGACGGCGCAAAGGGTGTAGAGACCCAGACAATAAAGCTTTTCCAGGTATGTAGAAGAAGAGGCATTCCGATCTTCACATTCATCAACAAGATGGATCGTGCTGCCAAGAATCCTTTCGACCTCATGGACGAACTCGAAAAGGTATTAGGAATAAGATCCGTCCCGATCAACTGGCCTATCGGCACAGACGGCGACTTCGAAGGCGTTTATGAGAGAGGAACCCGCAATGTCCTTCTCTTCGACCGTGAGAACAACGACCACGGTGCATCCATGGTTACACAGAGCGTATCAGGCATCGACGATCCAAAGCTTGATGAGATGCTCATGACAGGCCATCTTGAGACATTAAGAAACGATATTGAACTTTTGGACATGGCAGGCGACGAGCTCGACATGGACAAGGTCTTAAAGGGTGAATTAACACCTGTATTCTTCGGTTCGGCTATCACCAACTTCGGTGTAGAGCCCTTCTTACAGCACTTCCTTAAGATGAGTCCCGGACCTGCTCCCCACAACACCACTGACGGCGTTGTCGAACCCGAAGATTCAATGTTCTCCGGCTTCGTATTCAAGATCCAGGCCAACATGGACCCTTCACACAGAGACCGTATGGCATTTATCCGTATTTGCTCCGGCCAGTATGAGAAGAACATGACCGTAAACCTCATGCGCACAGGCAAGAAGATCACTCTCGCACAGCCCCAGCAGTTCATGGCCCAGGACAGAGCCATCACGGAAGAGGCTTATGCAGGCGACATCATCGGTATCTTCGATCCCGGCAACTTCAGGATTGGTGATACGATCATCTCTTCCAACAGAAAGTTCGAGTTCGACCCTATCCCTGTATTCGCACCGGAGAACTTCGCACGCGTTGAGCCTAAGGATTCAATGAAGCGCAAGCAGTTCTTAAAGGGTATCGAGCAGCTCTCACAGGAAGGCGCAGTACAGCTCTATAAGCAGCCGAACATCGGTACCGAGACATACGTCATGGGCGTTGTCGGTATCCTCCAGTTCGACGTTCTTGAGTACAGACTTAAGTCCGAATATAACGTTGATATCGTAAGAACACCCCTGCCCTACCGTCTTGCACGCTGGGCGAAGTCAGACGTCGAGGGATTCGATCCTAAGGAGATGACTCTCACTTCCACTTCACTCCTCGTTCTGGACAGAGACGACGAACCGGTAGTTCTCTTCGAATCCGAATGGGCAGTCGACTGGGCGATAGATCACAATGAGAAGTTCAAGCTTACATTCGAGAATATCAATTCAAAGTAAGAGACAGTTCCTTAATCCTTGAAGGCATTCCAGCCAACTTCTTGCCAACACTTACCGGTACCAATCTGATCGACCGATGAGTAATAAGGCATGGGCAGAGTTCCCTTGAGTTCTGCCTTCTTTGTAAGAACGTCAGCAACGGCATTGCCGCCCTCTGAACCAGGGAGATAGAGCATTATGCAGGAATCCCATTTATCGATATAATCGCTGATCATTACATTTCTTCCGGCAACGATAAGAGTAACTGTGGGAAGTCCTGATTCAGCTGCAAACTTAATGGCATCAGCATTTCCGGGAAGTCCCATAGTTCCTGTCAAAGACAGGTTGTCAGTATCGCCTTCCCATTCAGCATAGGGCTTTTCGCCGATGCAAAGAAGAACCATATCGCATGAACCAATCTGGCTCTTGTCCGTAACGACTTCAACTCCTGCTTCCTTAAGCGCATCAACAATCGAATTGCCTTGTGTCACATGAGTATCTGTTGAACCGAAGTATTCCTTATCTGAAACACCCTGCCAGAAATATGTCCAGCCGCCGCAGAGCGCGCCTGTGTCATCAGCTGCAGGACCTGTGACGAAGACCTTCATGCCGGGTTCGATATACATCTTTTTGCCGGCCTTAAGTGCAACGAAGGATTCTGCTGCAAGCTTTCTTGCAACCTCATGGGACTTGGAACTTCCGAATTCAAATTCAGGATTTACCTTCTCAAGATACGGATCTTCGAAAAGACCTGCTTCCTTTTTAACTCTTATAATTCTCGTAACAGCGTCATTGATACGGTCTTCGCTGATCTTGCCGTCCTTGACGCCGTTGATGATGAACTTCATTGCATCTGCATGATCTGTATCTGTCATGAGCATGTCGATACCGGCATTAACACCGAGGATAACATTCTCCCTGTAAGACGCTCCCGAACAGTGCATTACTGCATCCCAGTCAGAAAGAACGATGCCCTTAAAGCCCATATCATTTTTGAGCATGCTGATATACTTTTCATTCTCGTGCATCTTTGTTCCGTTCAAAGCAGAGTGAGAGAGCATTATCACCTGTACGCCTTCATCTATCAGAGCCTGATAGATAGAGATCTGCTCTTTGATCTGGTCTTCGGAGATCTTCGCATCACCACGGTCAAGCGGAGTGCTCTCGCCCGTTCCGTAAGCTGTCAGACCGTCTCCGAAGAAATGCTTCGGGCAGACAATGACGCCCTGCGAAAGAAGTCCCTTTGTGTATGCAACAGCGAGGTCAGTTACGATCTTGCTGTCAGAAGAATAAGACTCATAAGTGCGTCCCCATCTGGGATCGTTTGCAGTAGCAACACACGGCGCAAAATTAAGTATCATCCTGGTCTGGACGATATCGCTTCCAACAAGTTTTCCGTACTCTTCAGTGAGTGCCGGATCATTTGCAGCACCAACATTTATGTTGTGCGGGAAGATAACGCATCCGGATGCAAAGTTAACACCGTGGACACTGTCATTACCATAGATATAAGGGATCTTCGCAGAAGACTGGAGAGCATAATCCTGATAGCTCTTTACGGTTTCTCTCCAGGCACCCACACCAGGCATCGGCCAGTTATCGATTCTTGCAATAACAGAACCGTAATCGTTTGTCTTCATCTCAGTCGGATGAGTCTTTTCAAGAACAGGCTG
>JAEFBC010000237.1 GCA_016292155.1 Saccharofermentans sp.
AAGGGTCTTCCTGTTCGTGGTCAGAACACAAAGAACAATGCCAGAACAAGAAAAGGTCCTAAGAGAACAGTGGCAAACAAGAAGAAATAATAGGGAGGTTTCCAAATGGCTAAGAAAGTTTCAACAGCAGCAAAAAAGTCTGCTAAAAAGCGTGTTAAGAAGAATCTGGATCATGGCCAGGCACACATCCAGTCTTCCTTCAACAATACAATTGTTACACTTACTGACGGACAGGGCAACGCTGTTTCATGGGCAAGCGCAGGCGGCCTTGGCTTCAGAGGATCAAGAAAATCAACTCCTTACGCTGCACAGATGGCAGCTGAGACAGCAGCAAAGGTTGCAGCTACTCAGGGTCTTAAGAGCGTAGACGTTATGGTTAAGGGACCCGGTACGGGTCGTGAAGCTGCAATCCGTGCACTTCAGGCATGCGGCATCAATGTTACATCCATTAAGGACGTTACACCCGTTCCTCATAACGGTTGCAGACCGCCTAAGCGCAGAAGAGTATAATTGAAGGAGGATAAAGCAAATGGCTAGAAATACAGATCCTGTTTTAAAGCAGTGCAGATCACTGGGCATTGAGCCTGCTGTTATCGGTCTCAACAAGAAGTCTAACAGAGCCTTCTCCAGAGCAGGTAAGAAAGTAAGCGAATATGGCAACCAGTTAAGAGAGAAGCAGAAGGCTAAGTTCATCTATGGCGTACTTGAGAAGCCTTTCCGCAACAACTTTGATAAAGCAAAGAAGATTAAGACCGGTACAACCGGTGACAATATGATGATCCTTCTTGAGCGTCGTCTTGACAATGTTATTTTCCGTCTCGGATATGGCAGAACAAGAACAGAAGCTCGTCAGATCGTTGACCACAAGCAGATCCTTGTTAACGGTAAGATCGTAAACATTCCTTCTTATCTTGTTAATGCAGGTGATGTTATCGAGGTCAGAGAGACAAAGAAGGCATCTCAGAGATATAAGGACATCCTTGAGGTTACCGAGGGAAGAACAGTTCCCGCATGGCTTGAAGCAAACCATGAGAACCTTTCCGGCAAGGTATTGGAGTTCCCTACAATCGATATGATCGACGTTCCTGTAAACGCTACACTTATTGTCGAGTTGTATTCCAAATAGTAGGCTGATTCGGTTGTTAAACCGAAGCATCGGGGCGAACATCCCCGGGACAGATATTTTAAAGGAGGGTCCGTTATGTTTGATTTCGATTTTAAGCCGGCAAAGATTGAAATTGCCGAAAGCACAGAAGATAATAAATACGGTCGTTTTGTCGTTGAACCTCTTGAGCGCGGATACGGCACAACACTGGGTAATTCCCTGAGAAGAATCATGCTTTCTTCACTTCCGGGTTCGGCTGTAAGTCAGATTAAGATCGATGGCGTCGTTCATGAATTCTCGGAAATTCCGGGCGTTAAGGAAGACGTTACCGAAATCGTTATGAACATCAAGAGTCTTGCTATAAAGAACAACAGCTCTACAAACGAGCCCAAGGTTGCATACATTGAAGCCGAGGGCGAGGGTGTGGTTACGGCTGCCGACATTATCGTTGACTCGGATATCGAAATTATCAACAAGGATCAGGTTATTGCTACACTTAACGGTGGCGATGATTGCAAGCTTTACATGGAACTTACGATCATTAACGGTCGTGGTTATGTAAGCTCTGACAAGAACAAGAACGATGATCTCCCGATCGGAGTTATTGCTATTGATTCCATCTTCACTCCCGTTGAGAGAGTAAACTTAACTGTTGAGAACACACGTGTTGGTCAGATGACCGATTACGATAAGTTAACACTTGACGTTTACACCAATGGTACTTTGGCTCCCGATGAGGCTGTAAGCCTTGCCGCTAAAGTTTTGAGCGCACATCTTGAGTCGTTCATTCAGCTTTCCGAACGCGCTGCATCTGCAGAAGTTATCGTTGAGCCTGAATCTGACGAGAAGGAAAAGATCCTTGAGATGAGCATTGATGAGCTCGAGCTTTCCGTTCGTTCTTTCAATTGCTTGAAGCGCGCAGGTATCAATACTGTAGGCGAACTTGTAAACAAGACTCCCGATGATATGATGAAGGTTCGTAACCTTGGTCGTAAGTCATTGGAAGAAGTACATGCTAAATTAAAAGAACTCGGATTGTCTTTAAGACAGTGCGAAGAGAATTAAGCAAAACGTAATGATACATTTAAAATAGGAGGAATTACGATGGCAGGCTATAGAAAACTTGGCAGAACAGCAAGCCAGAGAAAAGCTCTCCTCAGGAATCAGGTAACAAATCTTCTGTACAACGGCAAGATTGTTACAACTGAGTGCAGAGCCAAGGAAGTGCAGAGCATCGCTGAAAAGATGATCACACTTGCTGTTAAGGAAAAGGATAATTATGAGACAGCAACCGTTAAGGCTAAGGTTGCTCGCAAGGATAAGGACGGAAAGCGCGTAAAGGAAGTTGTTGACGGAAAGAAAGTTGACGTTTTCGACGAAGTTGAGAAGGAGATCAAGAAGGATATGCCTTCAAGACTCAATGCTCGCAGAAAGTTCGCTTCTTATCTTTATGATGTGACCGAGGTTCCCACTGAGGTTGCAGGCAAGAAGAGAAATACAAAGACTGTAGATGTTGCAGAAAAGCTCTTTGATGAGATCGCTCCCAAGTACGCTGACCGCAAGGGCGGATACACCAGAATCGTTAAGATCGGTGAGCGCAAGGGCGATGCAGCAATGGAAGTTCTTCTTGAGCTGGTTTGATCGATCAATAGGTATAGTTTATCGGGTAGTTTATACTGCCCGATTTTTTTGCGTTTACTTGTATTGGCTACGTCAATATGTTAAAATGTTACTGTTCACAGATATGCAAGATGCCAAAACTCTGAAAGCTTGCTTTCAAAGAGTTTTAGCATCTTGCATATTCTGCGCAGCAGTAACACCCCCACCCACATGAGCAAGTAGCGAAGCGGATTGCGAATGCTGGGCTGG
>JAEFBC010000238.1 GCA_016292155.1 Saccharofermentans sp.
ATATAGATCTTTGCAAGACCTAAGATCTGCTCTGTGGAAAGGCCGAGTGTTCTTGCGTGTCTTACGGCACGTCTGATGAGACGTCTTAATACGTAGCCTGCGCCTGCATTTGAAGGAACGAGCTTTGCAGCGTCGCCAATGAGCATGACGCTTGTACGGATATGGTCAGCGAGGACTCTCATTGACTTTGTGAGCTTCTCGTCTGAATCGTACTTAACGCCTGAAGCATTCTCGATAAAAGCGATAGCATCTGTAAAGAGGTCGGTCTTATAAACGTCCTTTGTTCCGTTAAGGAAAGCAAGGATTCTCTCAAGGCCCCAGCCTGTATCAACGTTCTTCTGCTTCAGAGGTGTGAGATGGCCGTCCTGATGCTTTTCATACTGCATGAAAACGTCATTGCCGATCTCTGTATACTTGCCGCATGAGCATCCCGGGCCGCAGTCAGGACCGCAGTCAGGAACATCAGCGATATAGAACATCTCGCTGTCAGGACCGCAGGGACCGTACTCCAATCCCCACCAGTTATCGTCTGCACCGAGATAGTAGATATTCTCAGGCTTGAATCCGGAAGCGATTCTGAACTGGGCGCCTTCCTCATCTCTGGGAGCGTTCTCGTCGCCTGCGAAAACCGTTGCTGCGAGGTGATCCCTGTCGAATCCGAAGACATCAGTAAGGAGCTCGTAACTCCACTTGCATCTTTCTTCCTTAAAATAATCACCAAGGCTCCAGCTGCCCATCATCTCAAAGAATGTAACGTGGCTTCTGTCACCTACGGAATCGATATCATTTGTACGTACACAACCCTGAACATTGCAGAGCCTTGTTCCCAAAGGGTGCTTCTCGCCGAGAAGGTAAGGCATCAAAGGCTGCATTCCGGCGACATTGAACAATACGCCAGTTGAACCGTCAGATACCAGTGAAACGGCACCTACATCAACATGACCTCTCTCTATATAGAATTCCTTCCAGGTCTTTCTGAGCTCTTTTGAAGTGAATTGTCTCATCGGTGCTACTCCTTAATAATAATAAAACTTAGAAATTATAAATCGTTTGATAGTTCTTTGCAATCAGAGCTTATCAAGTTTTGCCGCCTTGGCCGCCTTCTTAATGTATTCGGCGTATTCACGGCATATTTCCTCGCTGTGGATCTCGATCTCCACGTTCTCGAACGTCGATAATTCGAAAAGATCGGTATAAAGCGTCGGCGCCCTGCCGGTAACGACATTTATCTCAAGGATGCCCTTTTCGAGCTTGGTGTCATCGGCGATCCTTATCTTGTCATTGGCTTTGGAAGCAAAGGCACCATAAGCCTTGAGCGCGTCCTTTCTGGTCTTGCCCCTGATCGTAAGGCCGAGCTGGGTCCTCTCGCTGCTCGAGAATGCGGAGAGCGAATTATCGATAAAATTCTTTATCTCCTGCTCCCTGAGCCTGTCTGTCTTAAAATCAATATACTTGGCGTTGGAGAAGCAGATATTCGCCATACGGTCTACCCTGTAGCGCCTCAGAGCCTTTGACAGGCTCTGGTCCCTCGGGAGATCTTTTGCCTCAGCATTGTCTATGGCGATCAGGTAATAGCAGTTATTCTCCCAGTCAAGCGCCATGGGGGATACGATCTTGTCGGAGAGCTCCGTAAGTCCGCTTCCGAGCTTATATCCGTAAGGGATCTTAAGGGCCGACTTGTCGTTTATCGCGGTTCTTATGTTGTTAAGCCTCGAAATGCACTTCCTGTCGACTTTCTCATAGTGCGGATAGAGCACGCGCTTCTGGTAATCGCCCGAGAAGTATGAGGGGAACATATTGATGATCTTCTCGCAAAGATCCGAATCGACGAATGTCGTCGTGCTTATCGCATCAACTATCAGCCTTGCTTCATCTATCAGGATCTCGCCGTTAAGGTCGGAACGCTTGTATCTCTTGCCCTCCGAGAATATCCAGTCGGTATCTGATGTCTGGCCTGACATCCTGACATATTCGTTGATCTTGTCGATATCGGCATAGATGGATTTGCGCTCGAAAACAGTGCCGGTCTTATTCTCCAGATATGAGATAAGCTCACTTACGGATACCGATTCCTTGCCGCCCGAAGAGCTGACTTCATTCTTGAAGTAATCGTAGATGAAAAGGATCTTGAGCTTGGATAATTCGCTGTTAGCCATAAGTGTGCCTCCCTTGGAAGATCAGTTTAATTAAGTGGTTTTGGGACAATATATGATCCAGTTTTCAAAAGAACCGATGGGGTCGCAGTGCGACTGAACATATTCTAAGATACCGTCAGGATTCTGCAGGTTCTCTTCATTGTAATCTGAAGCGATGAATATCACGTTATTGCTGTCACCGCACGCTTCTTTAGCATAATCCAAAGGATCTTTTGTGCCGAGATTGCCTTTAAGGAACATGTCATAAGGCGGATCGCAGTATCCGTCCAAGACCGCCAGAACGACTGAGGAAGATGAGAAAACGGTGACATTCTTCCCTTCGCTCTCGAGCTTGTTTTTTGCATTTATCAGAGGCTCAAGATGGTCGAATTCCGCTACCGAAGGGATCAGTTTTAATTCGTCCCATTTGTCGGAAAGACGGGGATCTGAGATCACTTCAAAAGAGAAGAATCCGATGATTCCCAGTATCATGACAGCTATCACCGGAGCGATATTGATATGTATGATCTTGGGCGCAAATTCCCTGATAAGATACGTCACCGGGATAAGGAAAAACAATCCGCCCATTACGATGTGATAGTACTCAAAGATCGGCACAGCGTTGCTTACCACGGCAATGCCGGTAAGAAGGTGGAAAAGGCTTTCCTCATCGCGTTTTTTGACCCAGAAATATATGTCTCCCGCAATTCCTGCAATAACGATCGCCGCCATGGGCAAAGTGCCTTCGAGACGGATCGCGGCATTCTCTCCTCCGAAGCTGAAAAGCCCAAAAAAGCAGCAGTCCCAGAACGCATAAAAAGATGAAGTGCAGATAAGATAAATCAGGAATATCACGAGCGGGATAACAACGCCTGCAAGGTAAATTCCAATGATTTTTTTATCTTTATTTTTGACCGCTGACCAGATAATAAGACCTGTTACAAGAAGCAGCAGGATACTGCCTGAAGACTGCTTTGTAAGCGGTGCGAGAGCCGCAAGAAGACCGGTAAGAAAACAAGCTGTTTTCCTGTTCTTAAGCCTTAAGCAGCATACGATCAGAAGAGCCTCGAACATTATCAGCATATTGTAAGTCGCAAGCTCTACGAACCTTGCTGCAAACAGCGCGGCGCAGAGAGCGTAGCCTGCCGAAGTCCTTTTCTCAATGAGAAAATACATAGCAACAAGCATCACGGAGAAGAACAGCGCGGCCATTACCCTGTATGCAAAAAGAGTCTTTGAGATCAACAGCGGGATCGCAAAAATAAAGCTGAACAGGGGCATCGAGACGATAGGATAATCCTTATAAGGAATAATCCCCTCCGTTATCGCGCGGCTAAGGTCGTAAGGCCATAATTCATCGAGCACTCCGGCCCTGAAAGTAAACACTTTAAGGCATACCGCAAGAACGATAAGAAAGCAGAAAAATGCTGTTGTGATCTTCTTGTTTTTCACCAGGGCATTCAAGCGGGAAATCCTCCTGAGATCAACCGGTTCCGGACCATTTTCGAACAGATATATAGTACCATTAACCGTACAGTTAGTTAAGAAGGAAGCCTGTCCCCCGAGATGATTTGCCGGCAAAATCCGGAAAAGCCGCTAAGAACATTCTTTCGGGCACTTCTGAAAATTTAAAAATGCCTGATTTTATCCCCAAAACAGTGTCTGACCGTGATAGAATGAAAGGCACTTTTATTGTTTAGAGGGTATATATAAAGTGAGAACAATCAGCGAACTCGGCTTTGCGGTGCCGGACATTCTTATTCCGCAGCAGGGAACAGATTTCAGAAAATGGGCAGTAATTGCCTGCGACCAATACACATCAGAGCCTGAATACTGGGCTTCATGCGAGAAAGAAGTGGGCGATGCGCCTTCAACACTTAATCTCGTGCTTCCCGAGGTATACCTTGGAACCGGCAAAGAGACAGAAAAGCTCGGTTCGATCGCCAAGACAGCACGCAAATATCTTGATGACGGCGTCCTTACAGGTCTTGGAACAGGCTTCATCCTGGTAGACAGAGCAACAGAACTCCACCCTTCCAGAAAGGGTCTTATGGCTGCGATCGATCTCGAAGGATACAGCTTCGAGCCCGGCAATAAGAATATCTGCAGAGCCACAGAAGGAACCGTCCTCTCAAGGATCCCGCCCAGAGTAAGGATCAGGGCTAATTCTCCTCTTGAGCTCCCTCATATCATGATCCTCATCGATGACCCCAAGGGCCTTACGATCGAGAAAGCTTTTGATATGGCAGCAGCTGAGGGCCTCAAGCCTTTATACGATACAGATCTCATGCTCGGTTCCGGTCACATCACCGGCACATTCATACCTGACGGTTCACCCATTGCAGAATCTATCGTTGACGGCCTTAAGACTCTTAAGGCAGATAACTCTGACGGACTCCTGTTCCTCGTAGGCGACGGCAACCACTCCCTCGCTTCAGCTAAGGCTCACTGGGAAAACATCAGAGAGACTTTATCCGACGATGAGAAGCTCAGCCACCCTGCAAGATATGCGCTTGCCGAGATCGTCAACATCCACGACAAGGGCCTTGATTTCGAACCTATCCACAGAGTTATCTTCAATATCTCAGGCGAGGAATTCATTGCCAAGGCTAAGGAATATTTCAAGGACAACGGCATTGAGCTTGACGGTTCTGATGACGGCAGGCAGACATTTACAGTTGTTACGGAAGGTGCAAAGGACGTTAAGGTCTCTCTTGCAAATCCTCCCCACACTCTTGCTGTCGGTTCCGTCCAGATGATGATAGACAGCTTAGGTCTTGAGTGCGATTACATTCACGGCGAAGACTCCGTAAGAAAGCTTGCTTCTGCAGGCAATACCGGCGTCCTCGTTCCCGCTATAAGCAAAGATACCTTCTTCGGCACAGTTGAGAAGGAAGGCGTCTTCCCCAGAAAGACTTTCTCCATGGGTGAAGCATTCGAAAAGAGATTCTATCTTGAGGCAAAGAAGATCGAATAATGGATTCTGACAACGAGTTTTTGGATGAGAAGAAAACTGTCTGCATAATCGGATCCGGCTTATCGGGTCTGACATGCGGAATGAAGCTTGCCAAGGCAGGCTTTAATGTAACTGTCGTTGAGGAGCTTGCTTCTCCCGGCGGTCTTCTTGCTTATACCAGAATCGGAAGAGAATACTTAGAGCTCCTCCCCCACCACTTAAGAAAGAGTGACAAAGCTCTGCTCGCACTCTCAAAGGAGATGGGCGTGGACGATAAGATCTCATGGTTTGATTCGGCATGGTCCGGCAAGGCTTCTCACCGTAAGGTCGGATACTATGAGGGCGGTTTTGCGTGCCTGATCTCAAGCCTTATGCAGGCTATCACGGATAACGGCGGACACATCTGCTATTCGACTACCGTAGCCGAGATCGCAAGGCTCGGTAACGGAATGTACAGGACGAGCTGCATCCTTTCCAACTCGACAAGAGTTGTTATCGACAGTACTTATGTTGTATTTACAGGTTCATGCAGAACCTTCGTTAATGTCAGCCACGGTCTTCCTATTCCGATGGATGACAGGGATATCCTTATGAACGTCACATACAGTGCAAAGATCACTGCCATGATGGTAATGAAGCACGAAGTATCACAGATGTTCTATCAGGTTCCCGCCAAGGACTATGGTCTTCCCTTTAAGGCCATAATCAACCATACGAGTGCTTTCGGCGAGCGCAATTACGGCGGTGCCGTAGTATATCTCGTCGGTTCGTGCTCCATTACTGACGCGCTCTGGATCGATTCTGATGCAGAGATCATGCTCAAGTATTTTGCGGGACTCCGCAAGCTTTATCCGTCACTCCGTAAGTCTGACGTTAAATCCTGGCGTCTGACCAAAACAAGATATGCGCTCACATCGCAGTATCCTGAGATCGATCTTACTAATCCCTGTGAGAACCTCTATGTCTGCTCCACGGGACTTACCAAGTTCGCGACAAACGACACACCGGAAAACCATATGGATTCCGTCGTAAGCCTCGCAGGAAGGATCAGCTCCGAGATCATCAAGTCTTATGAGGATTCACTTGCCAGAGCTTCTGACCACACTCCCGTAACCGATCTCAATTCGCAGGAATCTATTTCCAAAGAATCAATCGAAGGAGTTCTCTCATGAGTAAGCTTTCTGAAGATACGAAGTTTGGCCCCACGTCTCCTTTCAGATACTTCCTGCTGCTTTTCCCGTTTGCTTTAGCGACCATCCTCGGTGTTTTCACCATGAAGAGCAAAGATACCGCCAGCTGTCTCTGGTGGGCTTTTTGTCTTCTTCTGATCGGTCTTGTCACACTTCCTCTTGCAGCAAAGATATGGGAGAAATTCTCTTCAGGCGGCTTTATCCTGTCACAGGCTATGGGCCTTGTATTTACAAGCCTCGTTCTCTGGACTTTTACTCATCTTAAGATATTCAGATTAAATATCCTCTGCACACTCTTATCTGCACTTATCGTAGCTGCAATCTGTTATATCCCGAAGACTTTCAGGAAGTCACTTACGGATAAGATGGCAAGCAAAGGATTTGTTGAAGCCGTAGTAGTAGAAGAGACAGCTTTCATCATCGTCTTTTTCCTGATGTGCTATTTCAAGGGATTCCTGCCCGACATCAACGGCCAGGAAAAATATATGGATTACGGCTTCATCATGTCGATGTTAAGAGATGACACTCTTCCTGCACACGACATGTGGCTTTCCGGATATTCTATTAACTACTATTATTTCGGCCAGTTCATATGGACTGTAGTCATCAAGCTCACAGGCGTTGCGCCCGGCGTGGGATACAATCTCGCCATGTGCTCTGCTACGGCAATTCCTTTTGCGATGAGCTTTTCCATCGGCAAATTCCTTGTCGAAGCAGCTGTTGAAAGGGGCTTCATTGATAATAAGATAATCAAGTATGTATCAGGCTTTTTAACAGCCTGCGCAGTATCCTTATGGGGCAACTCACACTCATTCTTCTACGATGAGAACAGCTTCGGCAACAGCTTCCTCAAGACCTTCCAGTCCTGGGGCATCGAAGTCGGAAAAACGGACGGGTTCTTTTATCCCGACAGCACAAGATATATCGGCTGGAACCCTGAGATCGAGATAAACGGCGGCGATCATACGATCCACGAATTCCCGTTCTATTCCTACATCGTAGGTGACCTTCACGCGCACGTAATCTCCATGATGATCGTTCTTCTCATCACGGCGGTCGTTCTGGCAGCAATAGCTTCAGTAAAGCTCCCGTCAAAGGACGAACTCAAGATCAAAGGCTCTTTTGAGAACTTAAGCTCAGGTTCTTCAAGACTTGTTCCCGAATTCGATTCATCCGTATCTATCCACCTCATCTTATGTGCGGTCCTTCTGGGCTGCGCGCAGATGACGAACTACTGGGATTTCCTTATCTACTTCATTTACTGTGCGATGGGATTCCTGATAGTAAACACAGTCAGATCAGCTAAATTCGTTACGCCTGCGGGCATTTTCGTATTCATTGCAAACGTTGGCGGCATCCTTCTTATCTACCTTGCAAAGGGAAGCAGCCCGCTTATACTTTTCATCCTTGAAGCAGTACTGATGGTTGCATCTTTCCTGTTCTGCGTGGTAAGTCCTTCGGCACTTCCGAGAACATCATTCCAGATGAGCTTCCTGTTCTCATTTGCTTCACTTACAGCACTTCCCTTCAACCTGAACTTCGACATGATCTCGAATTCTCTCGGTAAGGTCAAGAACAGTTCACCCTTCTACCAGCTCTTCATCCTTTACGGAACTCACGTGCTCATCACAGTCACATTCTTTGTCATCGTTTTTGTCTTAAAGAACTACAGATATGTTTCCAATACAAAAGCGAAAAAGAAGTCAGTCACAGGTGCAGTTATCGGTGATGAAGAGGAATACACAAATCCTGTCCAGGCATTCTTCTGCAAGCGCAATCTTATCGATATCTTCGTCTGCGGAATGGTAGTCGTCGGACTCATGATGATCACCGCTCCTGAGATCTTCTATGTAAGAGATATCTATACTTACGGATACTTGCGTTCGAACACCATGTTCAAATTCTGCTTTGCGGCATTCATCATTCTTTCCATAGCAATGATCTATTCTGTCATAAGGCTTTTGTGGTTCGTCAACAAGCACGGAAAATATTCATCAGCATTCTTCGCTGTTGCGATCGCTTTCATCATCCTGCTCCTTGTTCCCGCGCACTACACAATGGTTACTCTGAAGCAGCGCTGCGGTGAAGACTTATCACCTGCAAATTACAAGGGAATCGACGGAACAAATTACCTGACCTATCACGCGAGCAGTGCCGTCGAGGAAAACTACTCCGGCAATCTCATGTCCTATAAGATGTGCAGCGACTGGTTCAACAAGGAGATCAAGGGTTCCCATGTTATCTGCGAAGCATATGGTGACAGCTACACTGATAAGTGCCTGATCTCAGCTTATACGGGCAATCCCACCGTATTCGGCTGGCTTACTCACGAATGGCTGTGGCGTTTCCACGGAATCATAGACGAGGAGAAGGATATCCTTGTATCTGATCCTGCAAATGACGTCTGGGCACTTTACATCACACCCAGGCACGATGATGTCAACACGATCTACTGGAGTGATTCAGCAGAGGAAGTTCAGACCCTGATCGATAAGTATCACATCGAATACATCGTCATGGGTGACATCGAGCGCTACCAGTTCGGTTACGATAATACAGAAGTATTTAAGCAGCTTGGTGAAAGAGTTTTCGCATACGATACCCTGTCAGTCTACAAGGTCACGCCGGCAAATTAAGTCTTCAGACTGAAGGCAGTTCCTCTTTGGGATCTGTCTTTACGGCAACGGGCTTTGATCCTTCGCCTTCATCGTAAGTCAGTTCAGCACAGACAAGAGCAATGGGGCACTTCACCCTGCTTCCGTATTTTCCGTCTCCTGCAAGGGGATGTTTTCTCGATGCGAACTGCGTTCTTATCTGGTGGGTGCGTCCGGTATCCAGCACGACGGAGACATAAGAAAGGTCTTTGTCTTCGTTATAGGACAGGACCTTGTACTTAAGTCTTGCTTCCTTTACGCCCTTTCTCATCCTCTTTACGGGGAACGTGCGGTTGCTCCTCGAATCGTGGAAAAGCAGGTCTTCCATAACGCCTTCTTCATCTTCCATCCTGCCCTGGCAGACAAGATAGTATTTCTTATCAAGTATCCTGATGCGTTTCCCGGAATCTGCGGCAGCTATTATCCCCGGCACGGGAACATCAAGCCTTGATAAAGCGGCCATGCCGGAAGGCGCGATCTTCTCGCTGTCTTCGCCTCTTTCTTTATAAAGGATCTGATATCCTGTGCCCTGTGAAAGTATTCTTGCCATGTGATCAACAGATAAACATTGAGATAATCTCTCTTCCGCCGTCAAGGAATACCTCAACGGTTCCTACATCTTCTATAACGCTTATATCAGGGCATTCCCTGTATGCCTTGTCAAACAACGTGCGGCCTTCGAACAGCACTCTTAATCTTCCCGAACTGTAGCTTACGAACCTGCTCTCCCTGATCTGTCTGCTCCTGAGTTCTCCATAAGGGATAAGGCAGACTTCGCCTTTCCTTGAGACAGAGATCTCCACAGGAATGCTTACCGCAGAAGAATTCATCTTCATGGAGAACATCCAAGCCATAAGGATCTTCCTGCCCTCTTCATCTTCGCCGGTTACGGGGTATAAGAAATCTGTTCCGATATCGACGGGCTTAAAAGGATCTTCCGGATCGTCGAAAACGAACTTCTCCCCATCGTATTCACCAACGGCAAATAAGACTTTGGAAGGAAGATGCTTTTCGCTCTGGATAATGAAGACCCATTTACCGTCTGCTTCAACTAACTGCGGTGCTTCGATAACACTTCCGAATCTTCCGTCAGTTAAGAGCTCGCCCATATATCTCCAGTTCAGAAGGTCTTCAGATTCATACTGCAGGACTCTGGCGATGCCGTCTTTTCCAGCGCCGACGATCATGCGGAAGCCGTTATTGTACCTGAAAACAAAGGGTTCCCTGAACTTGCCGGACTCTTCAAAAGGTGATGTGAGCACAGGATTTTCAGTAGGTCTCGTAAAGCAGACTCCATCATCTGAATAAGCTGCCCTGACTGTCTCTTCGCCTGAACTTGTGGTGGCATTATAGAATATCCAGATTTTTCCATCGTGAACGATCGCAGAACCTGAATTGCAGGAGGCTTCATCCTCAGGGCTTACCGCCACGGCGAGGTCCTCCCATGTTATGAGATCTTCTGAGACCGCATGTCCCCAGTGCATAAGACCGTATCTTCGAAGATACGGATTAAGCTGGAAGAACAGATGGTATTTGCCTTTGAAATAAACAAGACCGCAGGGATTTCCCAGCCAACCTTCTTTCCTTGAATAATGGTACTTCACCGGTCTAACCTCTGCGGTCTGAAATTCTATAGTTTTGTTCTGTTATCAGCCGAGCTCTAAGAGCGATACCTTGAGAACGCCCTCAGCCTTTGAAAGCTCGTCGATGATCTCCTGTGATACAGGCTGGTCGATAGCAACGAAAGCCTGTGCATGCGGGTTGTCAGAACCGTCCTGGTTCTTTCTTCCCCAATGCATGGAAGCGATGTTGATGTTGTGTGATCCGAGGATCGTAGCAATTCTTCCGATAACGCCAGGAACGTCGTTGTTCTTAAGAGCGAGAACTGTGTTGGAGAGAGGGCAGTTCATCTCGTATCCGAAGAATGAAACGATAACCTCTGTGTCAGGTCCGAATACCGTACCGTTGATCTTAAGCTCTCTGCCGTCCTCTGTAACGAACTTAACGTTGATCAGGTTGTTGTACTTCTGGATGGATTCTGTCTTTGTCTCAACAACTTCGATGCCTGTTTCTGCCATGCACTCCTGGGCATTTACGTAAGATACGTGATCGTTGCCCATACCCTTCAAAAGACCCATCATGAGTGAGAGTGTGATGATGCCTGTGCCGGAGCTCTCAGCAAGCTCGCCTCTGTATCTTACTTCCACCTTTGAGATAGGTGTAGCTTCAGCCTGGAAATACATACGGCCGATCTTCTCAGCGAGTGAGCAGTAAGGCTTGATATCTTCGATGCTGCCGGAGAACTGGGGCATGTTGATAGCTGCAACGAGTTCGCCCTTCAGAGCGCCGTCGATGAGCTCAACGATTCCCTGACCAACCTTAGCTGTAGCTTCAACTGTGGAAGCGCCAAGGTGAGGTGTGATATAGCAGTGGGGAGCGTGGAGAAGAACGTTATCGTACTCCTGCTCGCCGGGTGCCTTGTTGTAGGAAGGCTCCTTATCGAAAACGTCGATTGCAGCTGCAGCAACCTGGCCGTCAGCCAGAGCATCAGCGAGATCCTGCTCGTTTACGAGACCGCCTCTTGCTGCGTTAACGATCCTAACGCCTCTCTTGCACTTATAGAGCTGCTCCTTGGAAAGGATTCCGTATGTTTCCTTTGTCTTAGGTGTATGAAGTGTGATGAGGTCGCACTGGGGAAGGAGCTCATCAAGAGTC
>JAEFBC010000239.1 GCA_016292155.1 Saccharofermentans sp.
GGAGACCGTCTGTATATCGATGCTTACGATTTTGCTTCGCGTGAACAATACCTCTACCCTGTTGATGAGAGTACAGGAAGCATCACGCCTGAGAACAAGATACTCCTGACAAAGAGTTCAGATGACAGTTATGCTTCCAGCAGATTTGCTTTTGTAGGAAGTGATGCCGCTGTTCTTAAACAGGGACAAAATACAAGCGTTGAACTCGTTGACCTTTCGACCGGCACGGTAAAAAAGAAAACGCCCCTCGATAATCTGTCCAGAGATTTCCACATCAAATTTGCCGAGGGCATCCTCTGTGCCGGAAATAACAAGGTCATTGTCTGGGGCAGCACTTCCTCGAACTATAATTTCGGCCAGATAAGGTATTGCCTGGTCGACCTGGAAACAGGCAAAATAAGTGCTCTCGATGAGATGGAATATATTAACATACCGCTCCGTAATCTCACTTACTGCAACGGTAATCTCGTAACAGTCACTGACGGCGGCGTATACAACATCGACGTGGAAGGCGGCACATGCAAAATGGCACTGTCTTTTAACTGCTCCGTCTGCAACAGATACCTTGCCAGCAATTCGGAATTAAAGTATGCAGATGATAATACGTTCCTGTTCAGTTATTCATTAGGATATGTAGGCGCCAACCAGATCCCTTTCGCGATCTGCACATTCACCAAGTCAAGTGAGTATCCTGCAGCAGGCAGGAATATCCTTACTGTCGCATCTACTGAAGATCTCGACTACAGCATTTCCGAAGCAATAATGCGCTTTAACAGCGAAAGCGATACATCATTCATGCTTTTCGACAACCGTTATAAAACAAACAGTGAGATCGACTACGCAAATACCGATAATACGGACCAGGCGGCTCTTAAAAACCTCAATTCCTATGCGGCAGTATCAGACCGTCTGACGATGGATATTCTCGCAGGCGAAGGTCCTGATATCCTCATTACAAATGGTGCGAATGAGCAGCTCTCCAAGAAGGATTATTTCATTGACCTCTCTGACTATCTGAAGAATGAGAGCGGTGTCAGTGAAGCTGATTATTTCACGAATGCCATCGAGGCTTCGAAGTTCAACGGCTCGCTTTACCAGCTCCCGATAGGCTTTTATGTTGACTGCTTTTTGGCTCCCTCTGATGCGTTCGGCAGCAAGAACGGATTAACATTTGAAGAATATATCCAGATGGTAAAGACAGTCTGCAACGGCACTGATCCGGTATACGATCACCAGCTGGCTTTCTCGAGAACAGAAGTCGCAACGAAGCTTTTCGCAAACACGAGCGAAAAGTACATCAAGGACGGAAAGATCGATGTAAACTGCGATGATTTCAAAGCGATCCTCGACTACTGCAAAGACCTTCCCACCAAGGGTTTTTACGAAGGCAAGGATGTTGACGCAGAATGGGAAGACCTGATGACCTCTAAGGAAAACATGCGTGTCCAGCCCACGGTAGTATACGGTTTTTACGAGTATGAAGCATTTACCGAAAAGTTCAAAGATGCTGTGATCTGCGGCTATCCATCAGTTGACGGCAGGCCCGCAACGATCGGTTCGGACATGGCAGTTTCCATCTCTTCGCATACCTCAGACGAGAGCTCATGCAAGAAGTTTTTAAGCATTCTTCTCTCGGAAGATATCCAGAAGACCCTTTTCATGAATATCCCGATCAACAAGAAATGCGCAAAGGATCTCGCACTTCTCGAAATCGAAGAACACAACGGAACTGTAGATGCAAACGAAGGCAACAAGTTTGCAAAAGCAGGAAAGAAAGTGGATGCCTCGCTTGCCGACAAGTATATCGAACAGCTCTCAACAGCTACAACATCCGGCTTCGTTTACCACAGCATCTCGCTCATAATCTATGAAGAGATCCCCGCTTACTTTGAAGGCCAGAAGTCTTTCGAGGAAGTCGCGAAAGTAATCAACGACAGAGCGCAGACTGTATTAAACGAACGCAAATAAGACTTAAAGGAATTACTGTTATATGAGCCTGCCGGGAAGATCCCCGGCAGGTTTTTTATTTGTGAAGACATAAAGAAGACTTCTGCAACATTTCTTTTTTCTTGTCTGTATAAAGAGTAACAGTACTATTTGGGTTCGGTTTTCGGGAGATGTTTGTTATGTCACATAAAAACGGAAAGAAGATATTCGTAATGACAGCAGCCGTGCTGGCAGTTGTTGCTGTCCTCGCAATGCTGTTTGCAATTCCGTTCAGGTCTGTCAGTTCGGAAGGCGAATATACCTGTTCGCCCATTATCCCGTGGTATACGGTCCGGGAAGAATATAGTTATTTCGAGGAGCAGTCTAACGCACCTTTTATAGGTTCCTGGGATTTCCCTGACAGATCTGTAAAGCACGAACTGATCATCTTTGGCAAAGTCTATAAATCAGAAAGGTATCTGGAATATAAGGACGGCCGCGTGAAAAAGCTCTGATGGATCTTACCGCTATCATCCGGCAAAGATCCGCAAATAATATATAACTGACAGTTACACTTCCACATTAACTATCCTGACATAGCGGCTTAACGCATATTCTCCGTCGTGGCATTCGCCCGGGAAATATGCGCTCATGTCAGCAGCTTTCGTAACGCGGATCAGCCCGCACTGTGTGAATAATTCCGCGAGATGTTCCCTGTCTTCCTTAGGGCAGATAAGACCTGCTGTCTGGAGATGGAATCTGCCTGCATAAAGGACCTTGCCGATATTCTCTCTGGGCAGAGGCTTTACCAGAACATTGCACATCATGGGTGATAATTCGAGCTCGCTGTCAGACGAGATTATCACGCTGCAGGATCTTCCTCTGAGGACATTATCATGCTTCTCTTCCTCGCCAAGATATGCCTTCAGTCTTTGCGTATAGGACACGAGAGTATCTCTTGCCCTGACGCCGATCTCCTCGGTCTTATTGCCGTTGACCGCATTCTCCAGTATGGGCAGGAAACGCCTGCCGAATGCCTTTAATTCCTCCATGTCAGAAGTGTCCAGATATATCACCTGGCAGCTGCTGCAGAGAAGCTGCTTGGTCTGTGCGATATGCTTCGCAAGGCCTTCCAATTCCTTATCTGCATCTTCAACTTCATTAAGTCTTGTGATGTAGCAGAATCCCAGTTTCTGTCCCCACTCTATGATCTTCACGCCTGTGGGCGCAAGGCCTCTTACGGCTTCTATTGCCATGTCGCTTCCCCACACGCTTACTGCGTTGGAAAGATCAGCCATCTTGCGCATGCCCTGGATATCTGATGAGGATGTGTCGAAAACATAGATATAATCCGTCAGTTCAGGACGGTATTCGATGAGCTGCATTATGAGCTTTAACGACAGTCCGTTATCAGCTGACGGAAGCTTTAAAATATTGATGTTTCCGGTCATGAGGCCTTCCGCAAGTGAATATGCGGGAAGGAAATCCATGTTGCCTGCAGCGATATGGAAGAGTACGCCCAAAGGCATTTTCCTGACCTTGATCTGATTGAATCCTTTGATGTATCCGGTCGTATATTCGAAAGTGTTTCCGAGTTCAGTCTCAAGCTTTTTGTGAAGGTGCTCTTTGGACAAAAGCACTTCAGCCTGAGCCTTATATGTGTCTACAACATCAGCCGGGAACGATGCAAGGAGCTCATCGAATTTACCTTCAAGAAGATCATTTCTTAAGCACTCGACGGCTTCGATAACGACTTCGGGTGATAACTGCTTTTTTGCAAGGGTCTCCGGGATCTTTTTTTCGAGTTCTGTAAGAAGGCGGTCCTGCTCTGAACTCTCGTATGTTTTTCCGTCGAAAAGTATCATACCTTCACCCCCTGCAGAATATCTGCCGCGCCTGCGGCACAGGTCTTAATGTCTTCAGGTGCAACACGTCCGACGATCTCCAGATAAGGTGACTTAACGCCGCAGGGACAGGTGCTTCCGTCGTGCAGGATGCCTAAGTCATCTGTCATTACTGACAGGATCGGCGTCGCTTTACAAAGAGGCGAGATAAGGTTAACAAGACCCGTCTTCCCCATCTCCAGAGGCTCTAAAGTGTCAGGATCCCTGATAACGATATTGCTGTAAACGGGAACATGGAAGTGGTGCGCCGCGCAGTCAGTATAAAGGACCGGGTGCTCTACCGCGCCGAAGAATTCAGTGATGTTCTCCTCATCGATATTGAGTGTTTTCTTTGCAAGCTTATAGAAGGTCTCCTTGTCGGCAGCCTCCTGATAGAACTGCTTCCAGCCGCCGCCCAGCATTATCCTCGAATTCTTTGGGAGCTTGAATGACAGGCCCCTTTCCTCCAATAATCTGAACAGGAAAAACGTATACGAAGGGAAGCCCATGAAACGCACGGGAGCCTTGCCCTTCTCATATTTCTTAAGGGCTTCGACTATGCCGTCGAAGTCAGGCTTATATCCGTCAGGAGTGTGCTTTAAGATGAATTTGCGGCTGATAGCGGGCGCAAGGAACGTAGTAAGATAGGCTGTTTTCGCGACCGCGGTCTTATTCGAACGGTGAGGCTTATAACCCATAACGATGTAGCGGCATGGTTTAAAAGACATGATGCCGTGATATCTCGTGACCTTGATCGACATGCGCAGAGCCGCCATAAGCGCGCCGAATTCGAAGCGCACGTGGCTCATCTTTCCGCTCGTTCCCGATGACGTCGCCATAACCATATAACGGCCTGAACGGAAGTCATGCTGCTTCATCAGCATCGTAGGTATCACAGGCAGATCTGCCACACCTTTGATATCTGAAACGCCCTTGATACCAAGGCCTTCGCTGATTTTCCTGTAGTCATCACAATGTGTGATCAGATGACTGTAATTCTCTTTACATGCGTCGAGAAACAACTGCGATCTTGTGCAGTCATAAGGATCCTTGCTCGCGAAAAGCTTTCTTCTCAGCTTCATAATCAACACCCCGAAAATACAAAGCCAACACCAACAATGTTCATTATAGCATTTGATACTTAAGGCGCGAAACTGCCGTAAAAATCAATGAACTGATAAAAAAGTACACACAGAGTACATATACTTATGCTACTCTTTGTTTAGATGGCTAAAAACCAACGTGCCGTCTTGGGGAGAAAGGAGTTGGTAATATGATATCCCTAAAAAAAGTAGCAGCGGTTACGCTTGCTGCTTCGGTTATGTTATCGATGGCAGCTTGCGGCAAGAAAAAAGAAGGAAGTCACAGCGGTAAGAAGATAGATTCTAATATGCCCTGGTATGAAGTGACTTCATATGATATCGATATTGGAATAGTCCCTGATAAAGAAATCGAAAACGCCTATACTGAGAAGTGCGGCCTTGATGATGATTACATCATTCTCAAGACGCAGGGCAACTATAAAAGGCCTGACGATTTCGATGAGACAAAAGATAATTACAATGATTATCAGCTTTCAACATTATCGATAGTCGACAGAAAAGCCAAGAAGACTCTGAAGACCGCTGATCTGACCACGCTTTTCGGAACCACCGACTTCGTTGAGAATATCAGTTACTCAGACGGAAAGATCTATCTCAACATTACAGGTTATGATCCGGAAACCTACGAAGCTACCAGAAAAAAGGTCACTATGGATGTGAAAACCCTGGAGATACTTGATTCCGCAGTACTTGAAGCATCTAACGCCTCGCTCATCGGTTCTTACAAGATCGGCAATCATACTGTTGAATCATTTGCAGAATGGGGCGAAAATGCAACTCAGGTTTACTTAAATGTTACTTCACCTGACGGTGAGACAAAAAAGATCGATTTTTCAGACGTTTCAAGCAAAATAGATTACATTCAGAATATCATACC
>JAEFBC010000240.1 GCA_016292155.1 Saccharofermentans sp.
ACCCGTCCGCCACTAGGTTTAAAATGAAAGCAAGCTTCCTTCTTAAACCCCGTTCGACTTGCATGTGTTAAGCACGCCGCCAGCGTTCATCCTGAGCCAGGATCGAACTCTCAAAAAAAAGTTTGAGAGCCATGTTTGGCTCAAATTACTTTAATAAAAACTCAATTCTTAGAATTGAAAAAGGTCCGTTTTACTTCAAGTTTTGCATTCTATTCAATTTTCAAGATCCGTGCATTTCCTTTGATTTTCAGCAGCTTTTTTGTTGTGCCTCCGTCAAAGTGCTCGTAAAGGATATACCACGGCGATGTATAAGTCAAGCAGTTTTTTTCACTTTTGAGAAAAATTTTTAAAAGTCTTCAAAACCTTTATTACACTAAATTAGAAGGACATTCCAAAGAACCCGTTCCCGGAGACGGAAACAGCGGGATAAACCCGCTGTTTTTACGTATATTCAGTTCCTTTTTCCTTCTATCCTGCGCGCTCTCTTTGCTGCCGCCTTCTTTATCTTATTGATACGTATCATAAGTACTATATTCAATATCATAATAAGAAGCATGAATCCGCCGATTACTCCTGATATGACCGGATTGTTCTTTACAAAGAGCTGCAGCGGCGGTGTCGTCTCTTCCACAGGAACCACTTCAGCGGGATCTGTCTCAGTCTCAGGAACAGGTGTAGGTGTCACATTGACATCGCCGTAATCCTTCAGATCATCACCCGGATTGATAAGAGGATCGTACTTGGGCTGCTGCGCAGAAGGAGCGTTGACCCATCTGTAGTCACCTGTCGTTCCGTAGACTCTGGTCACGGGATCTGCTTCCCAGCATGCGAGATTGCCGTATGCCGTTACTGAAGCAAGATACATAGTAGTATAGAAGTAATAGTCCTGCGGAATGCCGCAGATGGAGATCATCAGTTCATGTCCGTTCTCATTTACGGTATAGATCGTAAGACCCTTGCCCGCCTGGGATGTTGTACCTGTCTTTCCTCCGATAACAGCTGCAAGGTGTGAATCGGTGCCGTTCGCTGTTTTCGATGCAAGCCAGGGATCATATAAAAGGTAATTAGAGTTCTTTACATAGCTCCATGCGTCAGATCTGTGTCTGTTGGTAGCGATGAAAACATGTGAAGGTGCACTGATAAGTGTCCTGAAATCCTCATTCTCAGATGCTGCAGCCATGATCAGTGAAAGATCGTAAGCTGTTGTGTAGTGGTTGTCATCAGGAAGTCCGCACGCATTTACGAAGTGTGTTCCCTTGCATCCGAGCTTGCTCGCGCGGAGATTCATGAGAGCGGCAAAAGCTTCGAGCTTACGTGAGGAAAGGATCTGATCCTTGGAAGCATTCAATGTATCGAGAAGATACTGTGCATTTACACCGTCGGCATTCATTGTGCTGCCGCCTGCAGGATACTTCTGGAAGAAGGCATCAACGCAGCCTTCGCCCAAAGCATTCGCAGCATCGTTGCCTGAAGGAAGCATGAGGCCGTAAAGAAGCTCGCTTACCTTGACCTTCTCGCCTTCAAGGACGCCCATGAGTGATGAGTCATTGCCAAGGCCTGCAAGAGCAGCCTTTGAGACTTCGATCTTTGCGGAAGTATCAAGGTACTCCAGGCTCAGCATACATGTCATTATCTTGGTCATTGATGCCGGATAGATCTTATCGTCCGGGTTCATGCTGAGAACAATATAGCCCGTGGTCTTGTCGTATACACAATAAGACTTGCAGTGAACGTCGCCCAGAGCCGGAACCGGGATCTCGGGCTGGCCGATATCGGCGGAAACTATGGTCGCGGGTGTTGCAAAAAAGGCTATGGAACAAACAAGTAAGACAGCAGCAATAAAGCTTGCCGCTGTCCTAATGCATGATCCTAATGTTCTCTTAATAATCATCAGATATCGTCATCCTCTTCTTTTCCGGAAGAATCCTCAGGTGATGCTATGTCTTCAGCTTCGATCTCTGCCGCGAGGGTATCAGCGAATTCCTGTACCTTCTCTGCGTTAGGGCTGAGGCCGTCCTCATTGCCTTCAGAGATTACGGCAGCTTCAGCACCTTCTGTGCCCTCTGCGCCTTCCTCACCTTCGTCAGGTTCTTCTATTTCTCTGTCTGTAAGGGCAAAGTCAACTACACGCGCCTTGTTGGACTTCATGAGCTTAACGCCCGATGTAGCTCTTGAGAGCGTAGGGATCTCGTTTGCTCTTACTCTGATGATTACGCCCTGGCTCGTAATGATGAGGAGGTCATCGTCATCAGTAACCGATACTGTACCGCAAAGTCTTCCGGTCTTCTCGGAAACTTTGTAAGTAATGATTCCCTTACCGCCTCTGCTCTGTACGCGGTAATCGTCGATCTTCGAACGCTTGCCGTAGCCGAGCTCGGAGATAACGAGGATCTCACGTGAAGGATCAACAGGCTCCATACCTACGACTTCATCGTCGTCTGCAAGCTTCATGGCACGTACGCCTGTAGCGCCACGACCCATGTCACGTGCATCGTCAGAATTGAATCTTACAGACTTACCTGCAGCAGATACAACGATGACTTCCTGGCCGGCCTTCGTGAGCTGAACAGCAACAACGCTGTCTCCTTCACGGATCTTTGTAGCGATAAGACCGTTCCTGTTGATATTTGCATACTTATCGATGGATGTCTTCTTGATAACACCGTACTTCGTAACCGTTGTGAGGTAGAGGTCGGGTTCTTCGAAGCTGTCGATCGGGATGATGTTCCTGATCGTCTCACCGTCATTTAAGTTCAGGAGGTTAACAAGAGCCGTACCTCTTGCAGAACGTGATGTGGTCTCAGGGATCTTATAGCCCTTGATCTTAAATACACGGCCTGTATTGGTGAAGCACAGGAGGAACTTGTGTGTAGTGGTGGTGATGATCTTCTCGACATAGTCCTCTTCTCTTGTGGACTGGCCGGAGATTCCTCTTCCGCCTCTGTGCTGAGCCTTGTAGCTGTCTACTCTCTGGCGCTTGATGTATCCGAAATGTGTGAGTGTTACAACGATATTCTCTTCAGCGATCAGTGACTCGTCGTCGATATCCTCGAAAGAACCGTTGATGATCTCTGATACTCTCGGTGTAGCGAACTTATTCTTGATCTCAGTCATCTCAGTCTTGATGATGTCATCAAGGAGTGTCTTGTCGGAGAGAACTCTGTGGAAGTATTCGATCTCTTCCGTGAGAGCCTTGATCTCTGCTTCAAGCTTCTCTCTCTCAAGGCCTGTGAGACGTCCGAGTCTCATATCAACGATATGCTGTGCCTGCTTGTCAGAAAGACCGAATCTCTCGCACATACGGACCTTGGCCTCAGCCTCGGTACGTGAAGATCTGATGATCGAGATGATCTCATCGATGTAATCCATAGCGATGAGGAGACCTTCGTCGATGTGCTTCTTGGCCTCATCCTTCTCGAGATCATACTGTGTACGGCGTGTTACGACGTCTTCCTGGTGCTTGATGTAGTAATAGAGAGCATCCTTAAGGCCTACGAGCTTAGGCTCGAGCTTGCCCTCTGCGTCAGGTACAAGTGCGAGCATATTAGCGCAGCATGCATCCTGGAGTGAGCAGTTCTTGTAGAGCTGGTTGAGAACAACGTCAGCATTGGCATCCTTCTTGAGCTCGATAACGATACGTACCTGCTCATTACGGTCGGATTCATCTCTTAATCCGGAGATGCCTTCAACCTTCTTCTCCTTAACGAGATCAGCCATACGCTCGATGAGTCTTGCCTTATTAACGGCATAAGGAATGTCATGAACGATGATCCTTGTCTTGCCTGCGTGGTCCTCGATCTCAGCGTGAGCACGTACAACGATACGGCCCTTACCTGTGAGGTATGCTTCCCTGATACCTGAAGTACCGAGGATAGCGCCGCCTGTCGGGAAGTCAGGTCCCTTAACGACTGTCATGAGCTCATCGATGGTAACATCAGGATTGTTCATCATCATGATGCATCCGTCGATAACCTCGCCGAGGTTATGAGGCGGGATGTTGGTAGCCATACCTACGGCAATACCAACGGCACCGTTTACGAGGAAGTTCGGGAAACGTGAAGGGAGCGATACAGGCTCCATCTCGTGTTCATCGAAGTTAGGTCTGAAGTCAACAGTGTTCTTGTTGATATCACGCATCATCTCCAATGCGATCTTCTCAAGTCTTGCCTCCGTGTAACGGTAAGCAGCCGGCGGGTCACCGTCGAGTGAACCGAAGTTGCCGTGACCGTCAACCAGAGGATGTCTCAATGAGAAATCCTGGGCAAGTCTTACGAGAGCATCGTAAACGGATGCGTCTCCGTGAGGGTGGAAACGTCCGAGAACGTCACCGATAGTGGTAGCGCACTTACGGTAAGGCTTCTCGGGAGTAAAACCCTGTGTAAACATTGAATAAAGGATTCTTCTGTGAACCGGCTTGAGACCGTCTCTGATATCAGGGAGTGCACGGTCGGAGATAACCGACATCGCATAGTCGATGAAGGACTTCTTCATCTCTCCGTCTAAGTCAACCGGAACTATAGTTGTCTGTTCTGACTTGAATACCTCGTCCATCTCGGCTTCCTGCTGAAGCCTGGCCTGTTTCTTGTCGTCGCTGTCTGCCATTTGTCGCCTCCGCCCGCGAAAAACTTATCTTCCGCAGGTAATAGTTTACTTTAGTGTATAGATTATATATCTACAAACTAAAGTATTATACCATAACTATACGCACACGCGCGCATATTATTATAATATAAAGCACAAATGTCCTAATATCAGACTATGGGGGTTTTGGAAGGTGTGCCCGCTTTTCTCGGGAATCTTGCAGGTGTGGGACGGATCTTGCGTACAACGATAATTGATCTGTCCATGTCAGTTCCTGGGAGCCTGAATGTATCCGTCTTTTCGATAGTGCCGCCTAAGAGAGCTATAGCCTTGCCGGCCTCTGTCTCCTCTTCTTCAGAATGAGCCTTCATAGCGAGGAATACGCCTCCGACCTTAACTAAAGGCAGGCAGTATTCTGCAAGGACTGAAAGCCTTGCAACGGCTCTTGCGGTCACGATGTCATACTTCTCCCTGTATTTCTTGTTCCTGCCTGCGTCTTCAGCCCTGGAATGCACCGTAGTGCAGTCCGAAAGACTTAATGCGGTAATGACCTCATCCAAGAACTTGAGGCGCTTATCAAGCGAATCCATGAGCGTTACGGACAGCTCCGGGCAGGATATCTTTACCGGAAGGCCCGGAAAACCTGCTCCTGTGCCTACATCAACGAATGTAAGCTTCTTGCCGCCGGCCTTGCTCTCTTCCTCTCTAATGTAAGGGCAGAGAGTAAGTGAATCTATGAAATGCTTCATGGCAATACCCTTATCGTCGTCAACGGCGGTAAGGTTCATTACCTTGTTCTTTTCCTTAAGCATTGAAGCGTAGACCTGGAAGGCACGGATCTCTTCTGCGGAGAGCGGCACGCTGATCTCATCCTTGTGTGATTCAAGGATGGGAGCTACATCTGCGATCTCCTCATCGTGTTCAGTGATCTTTGTGCCTTCAGAGCTGATCTCGACCTTCTTTGGAAGGCTCTCTCTTAAGCGCTTGATATCGTCTTTGGTAAGAGGCTTCTTTTTGGGAAGAAAAGCATCAGCCATTATTCTGTCTCCTTCTTTGTTCAAGATATACCAGCAGCACTTCACAGTCAGCAGGCGATACGCCTGATATTCTGGAAGCTCTGCCCACATTCTCGGGCTTCATCTTTGCAAGCTTCTGTGTAGCTTCGATCCTGAGGCCTTTGATAAGTGAATAATCAATATCTTCAGGGATCCTTATCTTCTCGAGATTTTTGAACTTCTCGATCTTCTCTTTCTCAAGTGACAGGTAGCCTTCGTACTTGATGTTGGTCTCGCAGGCAAACCTGATATTCCTTGCAAGAGGTTTTCTGTCCTTATCTATGGGCGCAAGAAGGTCATACGTAACACCCGGGCGCTTTATAAGGTCAGCAAGGCTCTCGCCTGATTTAGGCAGGGTCTGGCCGCATGTATCAAGAAGTGCCCTTAATTCCTCAGTCGGTGCGACATAAGTCTTCTTAAGTCTTTCTGTCTCAAGTGCGATGGCAGAGATCTTCTTTTCGAACGCTTCGAAAACCTCATCGCTTACAAGACCGATCTCATGTCCTATGGGAGTAAGCCTCTCGTCGGCATTATCCTGTCTAAGGAACAGTCTGTATTCGGCGCGGGAAGTCATCATGCGGTAAGGCTCATTCGTGCCCTTGGTCACAAGGTCATCTATGAGAACGCCGATATAGCCCTGTGATCTGTCGATTATCACGGCATCTTTCCCGAGGAGCTTCATGGCTGCATTGATGCCTGCCACGATGCCCTGTGCGGCTGCTTCCTCGTATCCTGAAGAACCGTTGATCTGTCCGGCAGTAAAAAGCCCGGGGACGACCTTGGATTCAAGGCTCGCCCTTATAGACAGCGGATCTACGAGATCGTACTCTATCGCATAAGCCACTCTCTGGATCTTCGCATTGGCAAGACCGGGGAGCGATTTGACCATCTTCTCCTGTATCTCTTCAGGAAGGCTCGTCGAGAATCCCTGAAGATACATCTCGTTTGTGTGGCGGCCCATGGGTTCGACGAAGATCTGGTGTCTCGTCTTATCCTTGAACCTCATGAATTTATCTTCGATCGAAGGACAGTATCTGGGACCTATTCCCTTGATCTCGCCGCTGTAAAGGGGCGACCTGTCCATATTGTCTGATATTACCTTGCGTGTCTCTTCCGTTGTCCAGATAGACCAGCAGGGGATCTGCTCTTCAACAGGCGCAGGAAGCTTTCCTTCCATCTCATTCCTGTAGGAGAAAGGCGGAATATCATCTTCGCCGTCCTGTCTTGTCATCTGGGAGAAGTCCACAGAATTGGAATTAACTCTTACGGGAGTGCCTGTCTTAAATCTCAAGAGCGGAACACCGAGTGAATTAAGGGATGATGAGAGGCCGACAGATCTCGGAAGTCCGTCAGGACCGCTCTCTGTAATGACTTCGCCTCTGATTATCCTTGCCTCCATGTATGTGCCGGAGCAGATAACGACAGCACGTGCCCTGTATACCGCCTTGCCTTCGGTCATGACGCCTGCGGCATTGCCTTCCTCATCCGTTAAGAGCTCGGTTATATGAGCCTGCTTTAAGGTGAGGTTAGGGAGGTTCTCCAGGTAATGGCGCATCTCCATGGAATACATCTGTCTGTCTTCCTGCGCTCTCGGCGAATAGACAGCAGGACCCTTGGATCTGTTGAGCATGCGCATCTGAACGGCGCACTTGTCTGCCATTATGCCCATTATGCCGCCTAAAGCATCTATCTCTCTTACGAGCTGGCCCTTAGAAGTGCCTCCGATACTCGGGTTGCAGGGAAGGTTTGCAAGGCTGTCCAATGAAAGCGTGAAAAGGATCGTATCAAGACCGAGCTTTGCCGAAGCATGAGCTGCTTCGCATCCCGCATGGCCTGCTCCTACTACGGCAACATCAAATGTCCCCGCTTCAAAGCTTTTATCTAACTCTAAAGCTTCACGGATAGTCATTTATTTACCTATGCAGAATCTTGAGAAAATAGTGTCAGCCAGTGTAGCGGAAACAGTCTTGCCTGTAACCTCGCCGATCTCATCCAGGCACGCTCTTAATGCTGAAGCGCATACTTCAGTGCCCAGGTTGTTATCAAGTGCATCCAAAGCAAGCGTGAGCTTCTTTGTAGCCTTTAAGAATTTTGTGTAATGTCTGCTGTTCGTGATAAGAAGGCCTTCGGAAGCGCCGCCGCCAAGCTCGTTATAGTAGTCGATGATGGCGTCTTCGAGCTTATCGATATTGAGGTCTTCCTCCGCGCTTATCGAAATGAAGTTCTTAATACCGAGAGACGTGAGCTTAGCTTCGATCTCTTCCCTGTCGGGATTCTCGCCGGCATCGCTTTTCGAGAATACACCGGTAACAGATTCGCAGTCCTCACAGATCTCCCTTACACCCGTATAGGCTTCTTCAACGGTCATGTCGGGCGGGATCATGTAGAAGACCATATCAGCGCCTCTGCCTGCTTCGAAAGCCTTGCCGATACCGATATTCTCAATGATGTCTTCAGTCTCTCTGATGCCTGCCGTATCGATGAGTGTAACGGGGATCCCGTTGATGTTGATCTGGACTTCAATAGTATCTCTCGTGGTTCCGGCAACCTCTGTAACGATCGCTCTGTCAAAACCTGTGAGAGTATTAAGAAGAGTGCTCTTGCCGCTGTTGGGGAGTCCCAAAAGCGCTACGCGGAGGCGCTCGGATAAGATCCTTCCTTTGCCGTAGCCCTTGCAGAGCGTGGTAAGCCTGTCGTGGCAGTCGCTTAAATTGTCCTTGACCTCTTCGAGCTTGGCTTCCTCTTCTTCTGGATCTTCGGTATCGAACTCTGTAAACGTCTCAAGCATTGCAGCCTGATCGTATAAGTTCTTCTCAATATAATCGATCTCATCGGCAAGCTTGCCGGACATGAGGCTTCCTGCAGCCTCAAGCTGTCTCTCGGTCTCTGAATTGATGACGTCCATGACAGCTTCAGCGGAGGCAAGGCTCATCTTGCCGTTTATAAATGCCCTTCTCGAAAACTCGCCGGGATAAGCCATTCTTATTCCGGAC
>JAEFBC010000241.1 GCA_016292155.1 Saccharofermentans sp.
CGGCCATCTTGGGATAGAAACCGGCCTTCATCAGTTGTCACCTCCCTGAGCGAGAAGTGTCAGTGTATCGCTTATTGACTGATACATCTGCTGATCTGTTGCCTGTCCCTTATAGATCTGATGGAAGATCATTCCGTCCTTTATGAAGAGGACGCGTGATGCATTGGATGCAGCCTTTGTGGAGTGTGTAACCATGAGGATCGTCTGTCCCATCTGGTTGACCTTCTTAAAGAGTGCAAGAAGTTCGTCAGATGACTTGGAATCCAAAGCTCCGGTAGGCTCGTCTGCGAGGATGATCCTCGGGTTTGTGATAAGAGCTCTTGCTACGGCAGCTCTCTGCTTCTGGCCGCCGGATACTTCATAAGGGTATTTCTTTAAGAGATCGGCAATGCCAAGTGTTCCTGCGATACCGTCAAGTCTCTGCTTCATCTCGGCATGCTTTTTGCCTGCCAGGACCAAGGGGAGATAGATATTATCTTCGAGTGAGAATGTATCAAGGAGATTGAACTCCTGGAAAACATAACCTAAATTATCTCTTCTGAATTTTGCAACGTCCTTGTCCTTTACTTTGGAAAGATCCATGCCGTCAAGGATAACCGTTCCTTCAGTTGCTCTGTCAAGGGCAGCGATGATGTTAAGAAGGGTTGTCTTTCCTGAACCGGACTCACCCATGATCGCAACATACTCGCCCTTCTCGACTGTAAAACTGACATTCTTGAGCGCCTCGACAGAAGCACCTCCGAATCTTGTCTTATATACCTTTTTGATATTCTTTGCTTCAAGCAGACTCATTATTCATAATTCCTTTCCTTGGTTTGATGGCCACAGTATATGATTACCTCTCAAACCATTCCTTAACTTCTGCTTACGCAAATCTAACAAGTCTGTCACATTTTCGCATATGACGTTACTCAATTCCGATCTCTTTTATGTTCATGTCGATCTTTATCTTCGTGCCAACGCCCTGCTCTGACTCTGCATAGATCTTATGTCCCAGATTGTCGCAGATGCGCTTGCAGAGATACAGGCCGATGCCGCTTGCGCGCTTGTCCTCACGGCCGTTGAATCCTGTATAGCCGTTCTCAAAAATCCTCGGCAGATCTGCTTTGTTTATTCCTATTCCGGTATCTTCGATGCAGAGTATGCCGGGTTCATCCATATATACTTTGATCCCGCCGTTCTTAGTGTACTTGACCGCATTGGAAAGCACCTGTTCTATAACAAAAGAAAGCCACTTCTCATCCGATAAGACCTTAGTTTCCGTCGGCTTGAAATCCATCGTGAGTTTCTTAGTAATGAAGTCTCTTGCAAACTTTCTTATCGCTGGCTTTATGACAGCATCAAGATCTATTTTCCTGATTACATAGTCAGTGCTGCTGGAGTCAAGTCTTAAGAATGTAAGCACCATCTCAACATATGCTTCGATCCTGTTAAGGTCACCGTCAAGGCGCCTTGCAAGGTCCGAATCCACAGACTGGATCTGCAGTCGCATAGAAGCTATTGGTGTCTTGATCTGATGAGCCCACACGGTATAGTAATCGACCATATCGTTGTAGTCGGAAGTCGTCTTCTGACGTGCATATTCCTGCTCTTCCTTTAGCTTTTCTATTATCTCCAGATAATCCTTTTCGAGCGGACCGGAAGCTTGAGGAAAATCATTTCTCTTAAGTCTTCCGTGTTTGTTATACACGATCAGGAAATCAATAACGCCGGCTATCAGGACTGCTACAGAGCTCAGCACCAGCGGATAAAAAACTGTTACTGCAGGAAGATCAAAAAGGAAATATGAAGATACGAAAATACCTTCCACCACAATGAGCAGAAACAGCACTTTGAGCCTAGACTTAAGATAGTCCCAGAACATTAGTCCTCCAGAATATATCCCACACCGAACTTGGTCTTGATGAGATCTTTAAGGCCGATCCCTTCAAGAGTTTTCCTAAGACGGCCGACATTGACTGTCAGCGTGTTCTCATCTACATAGCAGTCGGTCTCCCACAGAGCTTCCATAAGCTTCTCGCGGCTTACGACCTTATTCTTGTTCTGAACGAGAGTTAAAAGGATCTTGTATTCGTTCCTCGCAAGATCGATATCCTTTCCGTTATATGAGAGCGTGTTATTGTTCGTGTTAAGGACTGCGCCGGCCACTTCCAGTGTCGCTGATGCCTGGCTGAAATCGTATGTCCTTCTGAGGAGCGCCGTGACCTTCGCGATAAGCACGCTCTGGTCAAAAGGCTTTGCAATAAAATCATCCGCGCCCATATTAATGGCCATGATGATGTTCATATTATCCGTGGCAGAAGATATGAAGATTATCGGCACTGAGCTCGTCTTCCTTATCTCCTGGCACCAGTGGTATCCGCCCATGTAAGGCAGGGTGATGTCCATGATGATAAGGTGAGGCTCATATTCATTCACCTCTTCAATGACCTTCATGAAATCAGATACGACGCGGCCTTCCATACCCCAGTTACCGAGGCAGGATACTATGCCGTCCGCAATTCCCTTATCATCTTCAACTATAAAAATCTTATACATGTAATCCCCGTTATAAAATCTTATTCATCTTCACGCAATCGAAGGTTCCGCTCCTGATCACGCTGTCATCAACATGTTTATACCCGAGCTTTGCATAAAAATCTATCGCCTCAAGCCGGCTGTCGATCTTTATCTCCTTATAGCCCAGTTCTTTAGCCCATTTCTCGGCTTCGGCAACTACCTGCGAGCCAAGCTTCTGGCCTCTGTATTCAGGAAGGACAACCACTCTTCCCAATGTAACCGCGCCTTCCCCGGCATCGTAGAAACGGCAGGTCGCGACAGGATATCCGTCGTCCAACAGAACGATGTATCTCGTGCCGTCACAGTCGTGCTCATCGAATTCATCCCTGAGCGATATGTGATGCTGGCGGTTCATGCCCTCGATGCGCACCGAGTAAGCACCCGCTCTCTGCCATTCTGCTTCTGCCCTTAATACTTCCATGCTTATCAGCCCTCGAAATGATTGAATCTTACGCGTTCTGTAAAGGCTTTTTTCGAAGGCGCGTGGAAATCGTCCAGAGCCTTTCCTACCGGCAGGATGCAGACTACATCGTAGTCTTCCGGAACGCCAAGTGCTGCTGCGATCTTATCGCAGATACGGTCATCATCTGTGATGTGTCCTTCGTACCAGCAGCTCTGGTAACCGAGTTCGACGATCGCAAGAAGCATGTTCTCTATTGCCGCCGAATAGTCCTGTGTCGCAAAACATCTGTCGCGGTAAGCATTGATCCTTCTTGAGAGGACAACGATCATGGCAGGCGCAGTCTGTGCAACCGGCGGATCGATAAGTCCCTTGATCTTATCCAGCGTCTCTTTATCATCAACGACGATAAGATCCGTAGTCTGTTTGTTGCATCCTGAAGGAGCATCGATTCCGCAGCGCGCAATAGTCTCAAGATCCTCTCTCGGAACCGCTTCATCCGAGAACTTGCCCCTGTAGCTGTGCCTCGTCTCGATCGCACCGATTGCGCTCTTCAGGTTCATGACATAGATCTGGCAGGGATTAGCCTCATCCCAGTAATCCGCAAGGACTTCCAGTTCCTTGAAGCCGACGCTCTTATAGAACTCATTAGTGATGTCGTAATCTTCATACATGCCCGAGCGGACGGTCTTTACCTGCATGAACGAGAAGCCCTTCTGCACCGCATAATCCTTCGCAGCGGCGAAAAGCCTTCTTCCGTAACCGTTCCTGTGGAAATCCTTCTTTACGCCCATTACGGCAAGCTCTACAGTCGCATCGCCTGTCTGCTTAAGGCAGAGGAATCCTGCAGGGACATCATTCTCGAACGCTGCCCAGAAAGGCTGGTCAGCCGACTCCCTGATATACTGCTCCCTGCTCTCTTCGACTTCGAACCATTCGGTAAGAGCCTCTAAGACCTCTCTTGAGATCTTGCGGCGCTCGCCCGGATCTTCAATAAATCTGATCATATATTCCTCACTTAATAATCATTTATGCCTTATTTTACCATTATGGAGAATAGGAATCTCTGATAACTGGGTTATAATCGTGGAAAAGCGGATAACAACTAAAATACGGAGCCAATTATGATCAACTCAAGAAATAAACTAATCTCTTCAGTGCTCGCTTTAACGCTCATAACCCCTGTATTCTGCGGTTGTAACATTGTTACACCACAAAATATTGAGACGAGCCTGCCCACAGTTCCCGAGCAGAGCACTTCGGAAGTCACCACGACCACCTCCGAGACGACAGTTGAGATCACCGAGCCTTCCGCTGAAGAGCGAGTCATCTTAAAGACCCCCGACGGCAAGACCGTGATCGATACCACATATGTCCGCACCATCGGCGATGTCACTCCCGAGATGATGACTCCCGACTACTGGATCAGCGAAGACGATAACGAAGTCCTCATGACACCTGAAGAGATCGCCGAGTTTAACTATAGCAACAGAGCCATCATAAAGGCCGGCGACAACAAGACGATAATGCCCCATCTCGAAGACTTCGGAGATACCTTCGACGGCAATATCTTAAGGACTTTCCTTAATGACAACGCCAAATCGATCCCCAAGGATCCTGCGAAAATATTCCTTGACGGCAAACCCACAACTGCAGAATATTGGCAGAACCTCATCGCGCTTTCAAATATCGACGCTGTGCCGGATTCCATCACAGTGAAGTACGGCTTTACGACCAAGCGCATGACCGTCAGGATGTTTCCAACGGAAGACAGGGTTTTCGAGAGCGCTTCAGATCAGTACTTCGATTCGCTCCTTTATTCTGAATGCATGCCCTACATGCCTGTAGTCGTGCTCCACGAGAGCACGGACGGGGAATATCTCTATGTTGTTTTCGACAGTTTCTCCGCATGGGTCAGGAAGGACGCCGTCGCCCTCTGCAAAGACAGGAAAGACTGGGAAGCCAGGCAGAATCCCGGCCAGAGGCTCGTCGTAACAGAAAGAGAGATCAGATTAGGCAACGATCCTCACAGCCCGCTTACGACTGACCTCGTTCTTCCGATGGGCACGTACATGGAGCTTGTTCCCGCAAAGAGCGCTCCCAAGAGCATCAACCAGCGCACGACTTACGGCAACTATGTAGTCAAGGTTCCCACAAGAGGTGCCGACGGATATATCAAGGATGAGTTCGTCCTTATCCCCGTATCAGATGACGTCAATGTCGGCTTCCTCCCTCTTACGCCCGCAAACATCGTAAGACAGGCGTTCAAGCTCTTAGGCGACAGATACGGCTGGGGCGGCGACCTTCAGGCCAACGACTGCACCGGCATCACAAGAGAGATCTACCGCTGCTTCGGCGTGCTGCTTCCGCGCGTCGGCCAGTCAGCCTCCAAGGGCGTTTATAAAGTCGACATGAGCAAGATGAACGAGAAAGAAAAGCTTGAGATCATCAATGAACTTAAGCCCGGCAGCCTTATCTCCTTCCCCGGCCACATGACCATCTATGTCGGCACTAGGAACGGAAAACCCTACGTAATAAGCGCCTGCGGCACATTCATCATGCCCGCGCCAGGTCCCAACGACGTGATCCACCCTGAGAGCGTTATCCTCAACAGCCTCTATGTCAGGAACAGGAGCCTCGTGACCTGGCTCGACAAGTCGACAACGGCGCTTACGCTCGTAAAGGCTGCGCCGGAAGACGCTGAAGCCTGAAGCCGGGCACTTCTACATCTTAACTTTTGCGTTGCTGCTTCAACTTACTATCTTTTTTGCATTGAAATTATCGAAAAAAGATAGAAAATCGGGTTTTTCTATCTTTTTCCGCGAAAAAACGGGCAAAAAAGATAGACGCATCTATTCAGCTATTCAAGACAGCTTACTTAACGATCTCGATATTATCAACACTCTTATGCGACCAGTCGTTTGCAAGGTCCATATTCTGCCAGTCTGATCTGTGCGCGCTGAAGCTTATGGTCAGCGTGTCGCCCTTTGCAAGCGAGCCGCTTCCGACGGTTATCGTAAGACACGTGTCACGTTCTTCACCCGCAGTGGCAGAATATGTTCCCTTAACCTTATCAGTCAGCGCAGTGTACTTGCCTGAAGCAGAATTCGTCGCTGCGTGATAGCAGTCGAAAACCATCTCTCCGCCGTCTTTTGTGAAGTAGTAATTGATCTTTATCTTCGACAGATCGACAGAGGATTTGCCGTTATTTGTTATCTCAAGCGTGCCTGCTATCGCATTCGCATTTGAGTTGTTATTGTCGTATTTCATCTTGATGCTCAGATCGCCAACTGATGCAGATCCAGAGCCGCCTGCAGACGTGCTCTGAGTTGTTGATTCCGTGCTCTGCGTTGCAGCGGTTCCGCCAGCTGATTCGCCTGAACCTTTACCCTCTTGATCAGGCAGGGTTCCATATACAAGTTTACCGTCATCAAGAAGGACAGCGCCCTTGCTGTAAGAATAGTCGTTCTTGTTATCCCATGCGCCGTTGGGACTCGTCATTCTTACCTGGATCTCAGACTTATACTGCGACTGGCCGCCGGGTCTTAAGCTGCCGTCATCGAAAACAACGGAAAGATAGTAAATGTGATTTTCCTCATTCCAGACCTTAAGGCCGTCCACTCTTCCAGACTGCATATAGTTTGTGGAGATCTTTACGCCGGACGCATCGCCGCCTGCCTTGTAGATCTCACTAAGGTCAACATAGTATCTGTATTCGAGTTTGGTAGCAGCTCTTGCAGGCCATGCAGTCTTGTTGTAAATAAGCGCTTTTATCTCAGCAAAATCCTTGCCTTCCACATTGAGACTTGTGTCTGCGGAATACTCATCGCCGGGCACTTCTTCCACAGCGCCGAAAGCGATCAGTGTCTTGCCGTGATATTTCGAATACATCGCTGCCAGAAGGCCTGTAAAACCTGCATTGTAATCGCATGCGACCTCATTCTTGTTGTAGTCGCTTACGGTATCGGTGTAACCGTCGGAAGCGTCAGGGCCGCCGACCAAAGCGCCATAGAGCGTATGCCTTGCTTCACCCGGTTCATTCATATTGTCGCAGTAGGATCCCTGGCTTGTCCTGTGATGGGGATGAACGGGCGGATTCTCACCAAAACCGACCACATAGGATCTGCCTGAAGAACCCAGTGCGTAATTGGCCTGTGACACAGCAAAGTCCCAGTATGTGGAGACTTTATCCTTCGGGCATCCGTCCCATCTGCTGTATACGGTTGCTACAAAAGCTGTTGTCGTCGCATATCTTATCGATCCCCACTGGTCGAGCCATGCAAGACCTTTGGGAGAATATGTTATCTTCTTGCCGTCGGTGGTGCCGCAGGACCAGAAATCCAGGTGCTTCTGGACTTCATCCTTGTAACTCTTATCACCTGTTATCTTTGCGAGAAGAACGGCTGCGCCGATGTGAACATCGTCCCAGCAAAGTGCCCAGTCGAAGTCGTGGCCGGCCTTGGTAAAACATGTTTTCGCATTTTCCAGATACTTGCTGTCATTTGTTGCCATATAAAGCCAGCAGCCTGCCCATGAGAGCTCATCGTAAAAGCCGCTCCATGAGTTATAGAAGCCGTTTGCGGCTGTATAGCCGGAATCGCTCCTTGTGGAATCAGAGAATGCATAAAGGCTCTTTGCATGATTCAAACAGAGCTTGGAATAAGCATCGTCCGTATCCTTGAAAACGATCGATGCAGCAGCAAGTGCCGCAGCGGCTTCGCCGGCGACTGCAGAGCCCGGGTTATCTTTCGTAACCTTGTAAGACGGCCTGTTCATGGTCATGACCTCGCAAGGTCCCCACCATGAGTGATCCGCATTGCCGTCACCTACCTGATAGTAGAAGACCTCATCCTCAGGATGGCACTTTATCAGATAATCCGTAACCCACTTGATATCGCCCAATGCATATTCGAGCTGGCCGCTCTGTACATAAGCTTCCTTATCCTCGTATACAGACCAGCCGAGCATTGCTGCGGAATAAGCCATGGGGAGATTGAATTTGACATTGTCGCCGGCATCGTACCAGCCGCCTGTAAGATCTATGTTATTGTCAGATCCATCTGTAAGGCCCGAATCGCCGCGCCAGTTGCATCTTGTATTTTCAGGGAGTTTTCCGCTTCTCTGAAGCTCATAGAAAAGAAGTGACTTCTGAAGAGCTTCGCCGTAGTTATAATCACCTGTTCCCTCTATGCCCTCATATCCTTTGCCTTTTTCAGACAGGTCAGCTGTGGAATGGGTGCCGCCGGAAGTGCCGCTCACACTGCTTTCTGCGGTGCCGGAAGTCTCAGTAACACTGACGTCTGAAGATCCGCTGGTGCTCCCTTCTGAGTCTGTTTCAGGGCCTTTATTGCAGGCAGTAAGGGTGACCGCGCCGATAAGGATCAGCGATATTAATTTTTGAGCTCTCTTCATATGCCCCTCCGGATAGTGATAGCCACATTATAGTACGACAGGCCCTGATAACCTTAAAGACTCATTTTTCGAACAAATTTAGAAATCATTGTTTATCTTTATTTATTAGGATATACTTTGACGTATTGGGGGATAGATTATTTGTAAATCTCCAAATGTAACATATAGGCTTGGAAACATTGAACAAAAAGTGAGGAATAGACATGTTTTGTAGTTCCTGTGGAAAAGAAATCGAAAACGCAAAGTTCTGCCCTTACTGCGGATCGCCCGTAGAACCGGACGAAGCTCCCGCAGCAGAAGCAGCAGAAGCACCCGCTGAAGCAGCTGCTGAAGAACCCAAGGCAGAAGAGCCCGCAGCAGAAACAACTGCAGAGGCTGCTCCTGAAGCAGAGACAGCATCAGCACCCGAAGCTGAGAAATCAGCTGAGGCAGCTCCTGAAGCTCAGACTGTTGTTGCAGACGCAGTAATCGATGCAGCTGACGCAGCAAATCTTAAGGCATCTACCGGCGAGAAACTTAATGAGCATACTCCCGTTGAGACAGTTCCGATTTCCAATTCATTTTCAGCAACTCCTACAGCAACAGCACCGGTATCAGAAGCTTTTGCAGCTCCCGGAACAGTTAACGCTAATGCACCCGTTGCAGAACCTGCAGCACCCGTTGAGGCAGAAGCTGAAGACGATGAAGAAGAGGAAAAGCCTAAGAAGAAGGGCAAGAAGATTGCTATCATCATTATCAGCATCGCAGCAGCTTTGATCCTTTTAGTTGGTGCCGGTGTAGGTGTATTCTTCTATCTGCTCAACAGCAAGTATACTCAGGCTACTCAGGCATTTGAGGATGAGGATTACGAGAAGTCTTTACAGCTCTTTACTGAACTCAACACATACAAGGATTCAGAATATTGGGCTGAGGCTTCACAGGTTGAACTCGATTACCAGAAAGTCGATGCTCTCGTCGATGCTGAAGACTGGGATGGCGCGATTAAGATCCTTAAGGAAGTTGAATCTTTCTACGGCAAAGAGACTAAGGGTCTTGAAGCTAAGACACTTATGTCAGACTGTGAGATAGTTAAGGATGCAATTGCAGATAAGTCAGAGGGAAATTACACTCTCGCAAAGGGTAAGTTCAACCAGCTTATCAAGATCAAGGATAAGTACATCAAAGAGCCTGTTCTCTGCGACGCACACGAAGCAGAAAAGACCAAGCAGTGGATATTGGTTATCGTCAACTGCTACGGTCTCCAGATCGGCGATTACGATCTTAAGTTCCTTAACGCTCCT
This sequence comes from Saccharofermentans sp., assembly GCA_016292155.1. Taxonomy (GTDB): domain Bacteria; phylum Bacillota; class Clostridia; order Saccharofermentanales; family Saccharofermentanaceae; genus Saccharofermentans. The sequence continues at coordinate 9,652 of JAEFBC010000241.1, forward strand.
AACGGTGACACCGATAAGCTCATCAGCGACTCTTACACCAAGGACTCCGATGACTATAAGGCTATCGAAGCTGTCATGAAGCCCGAAGGCGACGAAGAGAAGGCTCTCGTTGAGAACGCAATTAAGGGACTCAAGCTCAAGCAGGCTTTAAGACTTGCTGAAGAGATGAAGTACGATGAGGCTCTTAATCTCCTCAAGGAACTCGGTGATTTCGATGAGGCAGCAGCTAAGTACAAAACAGTCAGCGAAGAGTATCAGAACTACAAGGATTCTTATGCTGCAGCTGAAGCTTACTACAACAACGGTGAATTCTATAAGGCAATGATGGCCTGGATGAAGATCGAGAAGTATCTCGATTCTTCCGAAAGAGCTAAGACCTGCGAACAGAAGATGCCTTCCAACGGCTCCATGAAGAAGGGCAGCGGCGGAATCAGCATGAAGATCAAGGCTCCTTCCGGCATGAACACTCTCATCAGGATCTACAACTCCAAGGGTGAGGTTTCCGCTCAGGTATTCATCCTTGCAGGCAACAGCGCTACAGTTAAGCTCGGCGCAGGCACATACACAATGAAGGTTGCTTACGGTACCAAGTGGTATGGTGAAAAGGACCTCTTCGGCGGCACAGGTATCTACCTCCAGCTCAAG